>NZ_CACZDK010000013.1 GCF_902779965.1 Fibrobacter succinogenes
GCTTGAACGAAGAGAAAGCCAGCGTCATTAAGGCGCTGGCAGTAACAGCCCCTTCTAGGGGCAAAGCAAGCCACCCCTCTTAGGGGTGGCTTGTGACTTATACCGCTCGGCTCTATTGCAGGACGGGACTCCGTCTTCGCCTCGCTCTCGCGGCCACGGCGTGTTAGTACACGCCGCTTGTCGCTCACGCCCCGCTTGCCGAAACACGGTGAGCGGGGCTTTTTTTTATTGTCACCCCGGACTTGTTCCGGGGCCATCCTGCACGGATCCCCTTGCATACACGGTTCCAGTCGCAATTTTGTATATTCCGTACAAATGTCTAAAATCTCCGCATACATCCTGTTACTCTCCCTTTTCCTCCTTGCGGCCTGCGACAGCGCGAAAAAGGAGTTCGAGACATTGAAAGATGGTGAAATACTCCTCGATGTCAATACAGAAGAGTACTCGCTGAATGGAACTGCTATCGGAATAACGTTCATCGATATTTCTGCTGATGATGATTTCTATAACAAGCCAATTCGAACAGAATTGTGTGACGCAAAAGCAAGGTATCAGAAGTATGTTAGAAGGAATGGTTTGCCTTTATATGATTTAGCCAAGTTACATGTTGATGATAACCTTTCTTATGGGGATTTCTATAAATCACTCATTTCAATGGAACTTTGCGGATATTCGGAGCTCAACATTGCGGTTGGGTCAAATTATAAGGACATTTTTTATTTAAGTATTCCTTCAGTTGATTATATGTGGTGCGACTTTGTTATTCGAGAAATGAAAGAGGTAAGATATAAGTGTTTGCGTTACTGCCAAAAGTTATCGTTTGATGAAATTCTGAAAATGGGCATTAAGGATAGAGAGTGCGTTCAAAATTATGAGGGGCTTGATTTGGTTTTGTCGTTTTATAGTAAAGGTGATGGCATCGCTTATGTCGTCAGTTTGAATGAAGCCTATTTCAATAAGGGAAGCCGGTTTGATGGTTTTAACTTCTATACATTTAACAATGATGCTGATTTGTGGAGGTTTATTGAGAATGTCCGTTTGAGGGTGGAGCGCCAAACAGAAAAGAAATCTGAAATGAAACAGGATACGGTTCTAAGTTTACTTGTTGATTCTGTAAATGTTTCTAATAAAATAACGCTTGTTTTTGAAAAAGACGTGCTGATGAAAGATATTGCTCCCGTCATCAAAAAACTAAATACTTACGGGTATAGATTAGCGTTTTCGATAGTTGATAGCAATTAAAATTGCTATTCTTTGTCACATGAATCCTAGAATATCCTTTGTATTGCAGATGTCGCCTTCGACCTCGTATGAAAACCTTGAGGCGATTGCGCGTAACTTGCTCGAAGGATTGAATGTTCTTTTGGATTCTGAACAGGTGAAGTGCTCCATCTTTTTGGATGGGCCGATGATTGAGGCGCTTTACAATGTGGCAAAGCCTTTGATGTTCGGCAAAATTCAGAATGCGATTCGCAATGGGGTTATCGAATTTTTGGGCGGTGGCTATTACGATCCGATGCTCCCGCTATTCCCTGAAGATTTGCAAACGATGCAGCTAGAATTGCATCGCAATTACCTGAAAAAAGTGCTAAGTGTTGAACCGCAGGGGTATTTCAATTCCTCGCTGGTTTGGGAGCCGGGCATGGCCGATGTTCTGGAACGTTCGCGTTTTGATTTTGCGCTGGTGACGGAATCGGCGGTGCAAGATGCGCTTGGCCGCTCGACGCCTGTTTCGGGATGGTTCACGCTTGAAGATCGCGGTGCTCTTATCCGCATTGTTCCGGTGTCTGAGGTGCTTTCGAAAGCGATTGCCGAAGACAATCTTGCATGGCGCAGCATTGCTGAATCGTATTGTCGCGATGGCAAGTCGGCGGTGGCACTTTTGGATATTCCATCTGATCCGAACGAAATTATTGATTTCTTTGGCCGCATTGTCGATTTTGTCGAGGCTAATGAGGTTCAGACTAGAACTGTTGGTTTTGCTGTCGATCAGCTTGAAACTTGCGGTACAATCAGTTTCCTCGTTTCGGCGGGGCGCAAGCTGGGGCTCCCTTCGACGGCGCGCACGTGTCGCGAACTTTTAATCCGTCGCCCCGAAATTAATTTGCACCATAAGTCATTCCTGAATTTGTACAGGAGAGGGCGCAGTTTGCTTTCGGGCAAGAAGTGGCTTGAGTTCTGTCATTCCCTTTTGCCTGCAATGGCTCCGCTTTATTTTAGGGATATGTTCAATCGCTCGGGCATGCGCTCCATGATGGTCCGCAAGCGCTCGAATCGAATGCTGCTAGCCTCTTCTCAGCTGTTGGACGATCTTACTGGCTTTTCTGGACTTCGCGTAGATGTATGCGACTTTTTGCTTCGTGGCAAAAAAATTCTTTTTTGCGAAAATCCAGAATCCTCTTATTTGCTGGATTCCCGCTTTGGCGGTGCGCTCCGTGCCTTGAATTACAAGGCCGGAAAAATCAATTTAGTGAATACGTGGCGTGACGATGGCGAACCCTCCTTTGCTTTTTTGGATTGCCTCCTCCCGAACGTAGACTTTACGCCGGTCAAGCTAGAACAGATGCTTTACGATCGCAAACATTTGCTCGCAGACCCTTATGATTACCGTATTCTCCGCTCGGACTCGGGTACGGAGATTATGCTGGACGAAGAACAAGGTTTTGCAAACGAAGAACGCAAGGCTTTGTTCAGGATCAAGAAGGTCTTTACTTTCCAAGGTGATGCGGCCAAGTTTACGGTTTCGTATGCGATAGACAATCTTGCGTACGTGAACACGAAGGGGTATTTCGGGACCATCCTCGAACTTGGACTTTTGTCGCGTGGCGATGTCAACAAGGTCTGGATTGACGGAAAGAATGTCAAGTGGAATATGGTCGAACCGCTTTTGTATCCTGATGGCAAGTCTCTTGAAATTCGTGACGAAAAGGATGGTTGCGTTTTCCGTATGGCATTTGACCGACCGACATCGATTTTTGTGGGCTCCATCTTTGGCGCTACATCGTCGGCAGCTCCGCAGGCGTTCCAAGGCATTCGCGTGTTCCCGTTCTGGAATGCGCCGTTTAACGTGCTCGATCGCAAGGCCTTTAAAATTTCAGTGTCGGTGACCAAGAGGTAATGAATGCGAGCCGACTTGATTGACATCCAGGTTGAAGACCGCGGCGAAGAAGTTGAAATCTCGCTATATGGTATTCTCGGTGAATACCAGTTGTCGGCTGTTCGCGAAAAACTGGAAATGCTCGTTCGCGGGCCGGGTGTATTTTTCTTTGTGAATCTCCAGAATGCTCGTTTTACGACAGATGCTTATCGCAGTCTGTTCCTCGAAATTCTGAACATGGTGAAGCAACAGAAAGCATCGCTCATCTTGATTTTCGACAGCGAAGAATTGCAAACCTATTTTGAGCGTTACCGCAACATCTTTGAAATTTATAGGAGCCGCGAGGAGTATCGCAAGTCGGGCCTTTCTAAACAGGCTCACTTGGTCGGCCTCCATTACGAAAAGAGGTCCATCAGTCTTTCGCCTGGCTTTGCCGTTTCGGTGGCTCTGTTCCTGATTGGCTGGGCTGTTACGTTATTTGTTATTATCGTTGGGCAAGGGCGTGAAATCTCGGATAAGCAAGCGCAAATTACAGTTCTAGAAAGCCAGAAAGCACGATACATCCGCGAAATTGATCGCCTGGAATCTGCAATTGGTCCGATGCGCAAGCTCGGCGTGGTTCAGGATACAACTCTGCTAAGTTCCTTTGGTGTCATCCAGGATTGGGTTTCTTATCTAGAATACTTGGAGAAGAATCGGCGTGAAAAGTAGCGTACGACTTTCTTCGATGGCGGTAAGCGTTTTATTCGTTATCGGGTTTGCCGTCTTGTTCACTTTTGCGAGCGAATGGTATTCTAACCGGCTTAAGCTTGAAAATTTGGCTTACCGGGAACGCATTCTTCACAATGACCTTGAACATTTGGAAGTGGTGGGCAAGTGGACGCTGGACTATGTGAAAATCGAAAAGGCGCTCACGTATATGCTTGGCGACCGTCTCCCTGAGGTGAGCTTTCGCATTTTGGCCGAAAACCTTTGGCAGATTTCTCAATCGTACTCGCTGGACCCGTTGATTATCCTTGCCGTGGTGGCGCAGGAAAGTCGCGGCAATCCGCTTGCTCGTGGGCGTTTCCAGACTGGAAAATTTTCGGGGGCACTTGGGTTAATGCAGATAAAGTTAGAAACTGCAAAATCTATGGGAAGCCGCTTTGGGCTTGTTATCGAGACGGAAGAGGACTTGATGCGCCCTGAAGTCAACGTGGTCGTGGGTTCGGCTTATTTGATTCGCCTTATCGGAAAATATGGCCATTTGAGAGAAGCTCTGGTGGCTTATAATTTGGGGCATTCCGCTGTCGATAAACTCTTGGAAAAAAACGCTCCACTCCCGACCGTTTATTACGAGGGCGTTGTGGCAAAATATAAGGATTTGGTGGCGCATTGTTCGTTTTGAAAAATAGTGGTTAGGATTTGTCATTCTCCGTAGGAGAATCCATTATGTCTAAAATCATAGATGGACGCCTATGCTGTTTGTGAATGCAACTCAAGAAATAATGGTTCCTCGCGTACGCGAGGATGACCAATTAAAAACCTCACCACTGTTTACTATTTACTCAGCACTTCCTACTGTCTACTGTCTACTTCCTACTATTTACAAGCCACTTTCTAATGACTATGGACCACTGACTAAAATCTTTTTTCTAAATTCTAGTCGTGATTAGGAAGTTGATTTTTATTCTTGCTATGACGGGGATTGCCTTGGCGGGTGAAGTCCGTTATGATTGTTTGCGCTTTGTAGAACAGGGCCTTGCTAATGATCCGCAGATGGCCGAAACGAAACATGCTCTGGAAGGCAAAAATGACAAGATTCGTTCTTTGACGGCCGAAGTTATTTTGCCGACTTTCAATGTGTCTATGATGGTGGGGCCCGCTCCCGGTTTGAAGGAAACGATTGATCAGTGGGGCGATACTGTAGACACGTATGATTTTTCTCGAATGGGACCATTTTGGGCGGTCGAGGCCAAGTTTATCCAACCTTTGAATTTGGGACAGTACCGGAGCGGAAAGAAAGCTTTGGAAGCTGATTTACAGCAGAAATCCTTCGAAATTGAAAATTCAACCCACAAAAAAGAGGTTGAACTCCAGTCGTATTATTACAATTATCTCCTGGCGCTTGAAATGAAACGTCTTGCCGCGGACGCCAAAAAGCAAGTGGATAAGGCTTATGACCAGCTCGAAGAAGCTTTGGACGAAGATGAACCGACTGTTTCGCAGAACGATCTTTTGAACTTAAAAGCGAAAATGCACACCGTCAAGGAAGGCGTGATTGAAGCGGACCTTGGCATGAAGCGCGTGATGCTTGCAATTCGATTTGCTCTCTCTTTGCCGGAAGGCGATACTTTTGCAACCGAAGATACTGTGCTTACAATGCGATCGGAACCACTCCCGACCGAAGAACAGGTTCGCGATTTGACGATTAAGTATAATCCTGAATTGAAACAGCTAGAGGCCGGGCTCCGCGCTCGTAGGCTCCAGATGGATTTGGCCGAAGCGAAACTTGCCCCTGAATTCTTCATCATGGGTGAATTCCAGTATGTGAAAAGCTGGGCCGGAAATCGCAACGTGCTGCAGAAAAGTGCTTTTGCCCAGGATGCCGTCAACAAGATTTCTGGACTTGTCGGCGTGGGCTTGAGATACCGCTTGAATTTCTGGAAGAGTTGGGAGGAGTTCCGCAAGGCGAGAACGGATTATCGTGGTCTTCAGCTTAAAGAAAATTATGCCGCCGATGGTTTGGTGGCGAAGGCCGTGGAACAGTATTATCAAGTTGTTGCGGCCAAGGAAAAGCTCGATGCCTTGCGCGAAAGTTTGCGTGCTTCGGAGGCAATTTTGAAAGGTGCCGCTATGAAATATGACTTGGACAAATCCCAAACGAGCGACCTCGTATCGGCTTACACGCAGAATGTAACAATGAAAAAAGATTATTATTTCGCAGTTTGCCGATATAACGTCGAATTTGCCGGATTAATTGCAAAGATGGGTTTGTCTCTTCAAGAGTATAATTCGTATTTTAAATAAAAAATGAGGAGTATCAAGATGTTTAAGAAAATTATGATTGCTATTGCCTGCGCTTCGCTCTTGTCTTTTGCTGCCGAAGATCCTGTGTCTGTCGTCAAGAGCAAGGACGTTGAATTGCAGAATATCATCAAGAAGTCTAAACGCACTGCTAAGGAAACGGAACGCGTCAAGAACCTCTTGAACGATTCCTTTGATTTCGCCTTGCTTGCCAAGAAGTCTCTTGCTGCAAGTGATTGGAAGGCTCAGGACGCTGCTTCTCAGGAAAAGTTTGTGACTGAATTCCAGCGCATGGTCCGCAATTCCAGCGCCAACCGCTTGGAACTTTACCGCGCCGATTCCACGATTTACGAACCGGCAAAGATGAAGGGTTCGGACGATGCTCGCGTGATTGCCCACCTGTGGAACCAGGGCAAGGAATCGGTGCTCGAATACAAGATGACGCTTGTGAATGGCAAGTGGAAAGCTTGGGACTTGGTTATCGACGATCTTTCGACTGCTCGCAACTACAAGGAACAGTTTAGCAAGATCCTCAAGGATAAGAGCTTTGCTGAGCTGATCGATATCATCAGTAAGAAGGCCGACGAAGCCGAAAAGTAAATGGGCTTCTTTTCCTGGCTCCTTTGTTCTATTCTCGTTGTAGCGCTTGTGCTACTGCTTTTCCCGTTTTCTGTTCGAATTGAATTTGAAGCTGGGGAGCGCGGTGCGCAGGCGCTGTTCTTTTTTTTCAAGAAGAAAATTTACGAGTACGAAAAAAAGTGGGGGCTGGGGGGAGACGACAAATGCGTAGATCGAGAGTCGCGACCAAGCTCGCTTGGGCATGACCGAGCCCAAGGGGGTGGGGCTGAGCCCCATCCAGTGAAATCTAATGCTGGTAGCGAGAGTGCGCCGCTAACAGAAGCCGTCGCAAAAAAGCCCGCAGACTCTCCGAAGACGGAATGTTTGGAGATGAGAGACGAGAGACGAGAGACGAAAGACGAGAGAGAAGTCGGAAGTCGGAAGTCGGAAGTGGGAATTAGTGAAAGTGAAAAGCGAGAATCTCAACCCGCGTCATCCTCGACCGTCAGGGAGGGGATCCATAATGTCTCGGATTGCACTTGCGAAAAAGATCCAGTGAAGTCTAGTGATGACAGCGAAAATGCGCAACCTGCGAAAGTGAAGGCATCGTCTGTAGTTGAAGTCAAAGAATCCAAGCATCACGATGCAGAAAAGTCAGAGACGTCAGCCGACGATTCAAAAAAGAAGCCGAAGAAAGAAAAGCGCAAACTCTCGGACCGCGAATTTTGGACAATCCTCTTAACTCCAGACTTGGATGCTCGGGCTTTTAGATATGTAATGAAAATTCTTGGTGCTGTGTTTTCGCTGTTCCGCATTCGCTTTAAGGATTGCTTTGTCGAAGGCATCCAGACGGATTACCAGACTATGGGATACTTGGCTGCGACGAATGGAGTTTTAAAGGCTTTCCCGTATGTTGGCGATTGGGACTTGAGAATGGACTGGTGCCGTGAAAAGGAACTCCGTGCGGCGGGTGCTGTTCGATTGAGTGTCACTTTGCTTCGCGTTTTCTGCTTTGTGCTTGAAACGCTTGTGCTTGCTGGAATTTTGGCGTTCAGCTTTTGGCGCCGTCGTGCACGAGTGATTAAAACAAATGAACTCCCGGAATTGGGTTTTGTTCGCAAAAAGATTCTGAATATTATTTTGGAGGACTGATGGCTGTTTTGACTTTGGAACGTTTACTTGCCTCGATGGGCTTTGGTAGCCGCAAGGATGCTCGTGGCCTGGTTCGCATGGGACTTGTGGAACTAGATGGCAAGGTCCTTGATGATCCGTTTATGGAGTTCAAGGAACGTCCGGAGTTTATTACGGTAAACGGTGAAGAAGCTCCGACGGTGGAAAAGTTGTACGTGATGCTTTACAAGCCAACGGATGTAGAATGTAGCCATAATGCTCGTGACCATAAGCCTGTGTACGATCTTTTGCCGGAACGCTTTACGGCAATGGGCATCCAGTCCGTCGGGCGCTTGGACGCGGATTCTTCGGGACTATTGCTGCTCTCGAATCAGGGTGACTTTATTCATAAAGTAGAAAGCCCCAAAAAGGGGCTTTGGAAAAAGTATCGCGTTACGCTGGCGAGGCCGTTTACAGATGCGCAGAAGGCAGAGCTTTTGGCGGGCGTGATGCTCAAGGACGAACGACGTCCGGTGCTGGCTCGTGAAATCGAAGTGGACGGAGATGCTGTTGTCATTTCGATTGGCGAAGGACTGTACCATCAGGTTCGCCGTATGTTTGCTGCCGTCGGGAATCACGTGGAAACGCTTGAACGTGTCGCTATTGGACCGGTTGTTCTGGATCGCACGCTGGGTGAGGGCGGTTGGCGATTCCTCACCGAAGATGAAGTGGCTGCACTGTCGTAATAAAGGAGATGCCCCGTCAAACGTAAGGGGTGAAAAATAATGGATGGGGCAAGCCCCAACCTCTTTGACTCGGTCATAGCCATACAAGTATGGCTGCGACTCTCGCCATTTGAGGTTGTCCCTACGCTTCGCTTCGAGGATGACGGGGCATGACAAAGAAAAGCCGGCGTTTAAGCCGGCTCTTTCGTATCAGGCGTATGCGTTGCCTGAGCTGATAGGTTCAACGTTCGTTTAGATGGAATCGAAATCACTGTTGATTTGTGCGATTTCGTTTTCGGTTTCAAGTTCGGGTTGCACGGTGGCTTCGCCGAGAATGCCTTCGAGCGAATTGATCTTGTCCTTAATGTCGTTGCTGAACTTGAAGGTCGGGACCAAGCGTTCGTCGATGAGGACTGTTTCGCCTGTGCGGGGGTTACGTGCCGGTCGAGCCTTGCGGGGCTTGCAGGCGAACGTGCCAAAACCGCGAATTTCAATAGTATTGCCTTCGATAAGCTTCTCGCCAAGCAAATCGAGGAACTGTTCGACGACAATTTTAATATCATTGCGCACAAATCCGGTGGATTTAGCGATTTCTTGAATAAGGGATTGTTTAGTTATATTAGCCACGCACTAAATATAAGTTTATCATAGACTTAGAGTGATGGTTCGTGCGAAATTAAATATTTTTTTCGGGTTCACATTGCGGAATATTTGTGAATAGTTGTGACTTAAATGTTGAAGATTGATAATTTGCCTAAAAAGGTCCGTTTTAGTCTCCGGGATAAGGAGATTTTCCCCAATACTATCTTGAGTCCGATGGACGGTGTGACCGATGCGCCGTTCCGGCGTCTTTGCCGTGTGCTTTCGGGCGACCGCATGGGGCTCTTGGTTTCGGAGTTTGTTCCAACGGATGGCGATGCCGTGTTCAACCCGGATGGTCACAAGCAATTGAAGTTTTTCCCGGAAGAGCGACCGTTCGGTGTGCAAATTTTTGGACGTTTTCCCGACCGTATGGCGTATGCCGCTGGTCGAATTGCCGAGCGTTATCACCCGGAATTTATCGAAGTGAATGCGGGGTGTCCGGCGCCGAAGGTGGCGGGCAAGGGGAGCGGTTCTGGACTTTTGCGCGACTTGCCGCGTTTGCAAGAAATTTTACACGAAGTGAAGAAAACGTTGGATGCGAAGGCGCTAGAGATTCCGCTCACGCTCAAGTGCCGTATTGGCTGGGACGACGAAAGCATCAACGTGATGGAAACGCTCAAAATTGCCGAAGGCGAGGGCGTTGAAATGCTCACGGTTCATGGTCGCACTCGTTTGCAAGGTTATAACGGCCTCGCCAATTGGGACTGGATTGGCAAAGTTGCTGCTGCAGCGAAGATTCCTGTGATTGGAAATGGCGATGTGAATAGCGTCGAATGCGCTCGCGAACGCATCAATACTTACGGTGTTTCGGGCGTGAGCATTGGGCGTGGGGCGATGCATAATCCCTGGATTTTCGGGCAGATTGCAGATGCCTGGGAAGGTCGCGAAAAGCATGTGATTACCGCTGAAGAAGCGCTTGACGTGTTCCCGCTTTATTACAAGTTTAAGATTGAGGACGGGGCGACCGAGATGAATGCGATGGGCCGCATGAAACAACTCGCCGCGCGTTTATGTAAGGGATTTGTAGCTCCTTCGGATGACAGTGTCGCGATGTCGGTGCGGCAGGCTTTATTGACGTGCCAATCGGCTGCTGAAATGCTCGATTGCGTTGAAAAGCTCAAGGACGGGATTGCCCGCGAAATGGTCTTTGAACCGGAACGCCTCGTGAACCTCAACGGCGCCAAAGAAACCGAACTCAAATTCGGTGACCAATTCAAAGGCCGTTGATATTATCAATAAATGCGTGAAAAAATAACTGTATAAGAAATTATAGTTAATCGTTGAGAGAATAAAGCGTCGGCCAAGGATGGGGAGGGTGCAGGGAGGGGCCCGTGCGGCCTTCGCAGTAGCGTGCAAAACGAGTGTTGCGACGGGCTGCTTGCAGACCGGCATAACCGAGTGAAGCCGCTGACGCCTAGGCGTCAAAAGCATCAAAGCTCTCTGAGCTGGGGCCCCGCCCGCAAGACGTACTTTAATGATTAAAAAATTGATGAAGTGCTGATTCATTCAGCATAAAAACAAGTACTCAAAAAAAATCTCAAAATTTTATGATTACCTCTTGACTTTGAGTCAAAATTTGAGTACATTTGGAATATGGAAAAAGCAATCGACATATTTCAGTTTACACACTTTCGCAAGTACTTGGATGAGTATCAGGCGGCACGCGTGCTGACTGATCCTGAATTCACCAGGGCGGGGGCCTGCGCTTTGCTTGGTCTCCCGAAGACTCGCAGCTATTACAACGATATCGTCAAAGGAAAAAAGCTTTCTAGCCGAATGATTCCGAAGTTTGTAGAAGTTCTTGGACTCAACAAGAAAGAAGCCAAGTACTTTGAAACGATGGTGAATTTTGACCAGGCAAAAACAACAACGGAACGCGATGCATTTTTTGATGAACTCATCAAACTGCACCCGGATCCGCAACACATCTTGAATGAAGATGCCTACGAGTATTACAATCACTGGTATAATAGCGTATTGTTTACGGCGTTGGATGTGATGGATGTTTCGGATGACCTTGAACCGATTCAAAAACGCATTTTTCCGAAGGTCTCTGTGGGAACTTTGAAGCGTTCGTTGGAGTTACTTGCACGCATCGGATTTGTGCGCAAGAACGAAGACGGTTTCTGGAAAAGTTCGCGTGAATCGGTGAGCAGCGGAGCCTATAACAATAGTGACTTGGTTCGCCAATACCAATTGCAGTGCTTTGAACTTTCGAAGCAGGCGTTGCTTGCAAATGACGATAATCCATCGGACATGGGAACGTTCACGTTCAGCGTTTCGGACGACGCCTATAGAGAGATTGCCTTGGAAATTCAGAACTTGAAAGCCAAGGTGCGTAGGATTATTACGCAAGATAAAAAGGAAGCGACTGGAGTGCACCAGTTGAATATTCACTTGTTCACAAATTTGAAAAAATAAATCGAGGAAAAATGATTATGATTATCAATAAAATTACAAAGTTAGGCATTGCCGTGGCTATGCTTGGTCTTGGTATCCTTGCCGCTTGCAGTGATAATAATGTGGCTTCATCATATAGCGAATCGAGTTCGGGAAAGCCTGTTGAACAAAAGGGACTCCTTGCTGAATTGGATACTTCGTTAGTTCACAAGAAAATCTCTGGGGAAAATATTTGTGTTGATTCTGTTGATGATGAATTGTACGAAGGCCCAATGCTTTTAAGGAAAAACAATCCCGAGGATAGTGTAATAGCTTGGGGTAGGGTTATGTGCCGTCCACATAAAGATATTTACCTGTTTATGGATGCTAGGGCTCAAGTGGTTGATGCTAAAGGGAATCCCATGGCGTTTGCGAAGGTTTATGAAGGAGTCTGCGATTATGATGATCCCAAGTGCCAATATACCACAGACAAGGATGGTTATTTCTTCATGGACAGCGTCAATTATTTGACGTATTGGGAAAACGATTTTGCTAAAGAGGCTAAATATGCTTATATAGAGGATTTTCGAAATCTTCAATTGCGTGCGCTTTCTGCAGATTCAAGCCTTGGGGCCAATGTTTATTCCAGTTTTTTAAATGCCAGTGTTGTGGCTATTGATGGAAAACTTGTTGCCGAATTGGAAAAAATTGTTGTTGAAACTGTATATTCGGCCAAGGTATATTTGGATTCCCTTTATATAGCGTATGATGAAAATACATCGGAACGTGATAGGGAAAATTTTGATAATTGGAACAAAGGTATAAAGGAAGATCTTAAAAATGGAGAAAAAGTTTGCATAGAAAAGAAAGGTGAAAATGATGAATCTTCTCCGTCGTCGTTCTATCCATGTCAAAGGGTAACGGATGAAGATTATAAGAATGGGTATATGACAATATATGGATTGCCAGAAGGAACTTACAATATTTTAATAGGAGGAACGTATTATGAATTCTCTCCGCTGGAAGTAAAGCCGTAAATCGAACTTAATGCATTGAAAAATGAAAATTTTCAGTGTCTCAAATTTGAAAAAACGAGGTTAAATGATTATGATTAAAAATAAAATTTCAAAGATGTACATTGCTTTGTCGGTGCTGGGTTTCGGAATCCTTGCCGCTTGTAGTGAAAATGATGTTGCTTCGTCGTTCAGCGAAACGTAAACGGGCAAGCCTGTTGTGCAACTGGGGCGTCTTGCCGAATTGGATACGTCCATCGTTTACCAACGAATTGATGTTGTGGATCCGTGTTCTGAAAAGGCTGTGGTTTTAGACGTTGATGAGCCTAATGTGTTGGCCAAGGCGTCTCCTATAGTTGATTTTGGCGATGTACCTTCCCCTGCGTGTGGTCGAAAAGAAACTATTCGCTTGTATATAAATACGAGAGTGCAAGTGGTTGATCCGCAGGGAAAACCGCTAGCAGGTGCTAAGGTTTACGAAGGCGGTTCCGCTTGTGATGATGGCGAATGTTTATACACCACGGACAAGGATGGCTATATCTATATAGATAGCGTAGCTTATCTTTGGTATTTGCAAGGAAGTGAGCCGCGCTTCAGTTCTCTCCAGTTGCGGGTGCTTTCGGCGGATTCAAACTTTGGTGTCAATGTTTATTCTAGTTTTGCGAACGCTTCCGCCATGACAATTGATGGTGTGCCGTTTGCTGAATTGGAAAAGATTGTTTTGGAACCCGTATATTCTGGTAAATTAAGCTTGAATCCGCCTTTCAAGATTTTGAAATTTTATGAATATATGAGTAAAAGAATGAAATGGGATGAACGCCTGGAAAAGGATATTGAAGAAAAGGCTGAATTGATGGTTTGCGTGTATTCGGAAGATTTTATGGATGGAGAGCGTTCCGATGTTCCGGATTATTATGTGCCTTGCCAAAGGGTGACCGAAGAAGACTATGAAAATGGGTACATGGTTATTTATGGCTTGCCTGAAGGGAAATATTATTTCGGCATATCTGAACCTGGTGCATCTGAAGGCTTTGGCGTGTATGAAGGCTTTGAAGTCGTAAAACCCTAGATAAAAATGTATTAGAGGAGGAATGATTTCAGCGGCTGATTTTGGTCGCTGAAATTTTCATTTTTTGTAATACTTGTGAGAAGATGTGGCTTGCTCGGTGGTGGGCGTGGCAAATTGCGAAAAAAAATGTTTTAATTGAAATGCGATTGTTTATAAATCGCTTTTTTGCACTTCATTCTATCTTGCGATTGGTCCGCAATTTTTCTAAATTGCCCCGCGGAAATTTCAAAACAGGACATTGAGAATGAACTACAATCCTCTCGCTCAAGCTTTGAATGCAGAACTTTCCGCAAATGGTTGCTGCGTTCTTGACATGCTCTCTGAACAGGGCAAGGCCATTTTCTTCCCGCGCAAGGGTATTCTTGGCCAGGGTGCCGAAGCTAAGGGCTCCGACATCAATGCGACAATCGGTACAGCTCTCGAAGACGATGGTTCTCCGCTCGTTTTGGACTGCGTTCTCAAGTCCCTCAATCTTCCGAAGACTTCTTTCCTCTATGCTCCGAGCTTCGGTAACCCGGACCTCCGCAAGGAATGGAAGGCTCAGGTTATCAAGAAGAACCCGACACTTGCTTCCAAGAACTTCAGCAACCCGGTCGTGACCTGCGCTTTGACGCACGCCATCAGCTGCGCTGGCTACTTGTTCCTCGATGCTGGCGACGAAGTGATTATCCCGGACCTCTACTGGGACAACTACGAACTCGTGTTCGAAAACGCTCGTGGCGCAAAGATCAAGACGTTCAACACTTTCAAGAACGGTGGTTTTGATACGGAAGCCTTGAAGGCCGCCCTCGCCGAAAGCAAGTCTAGCAAGAAAGTCGTTCTCCTCAACTTCCCGAACAACCCGACAGGCTACACCGCAACAGAAGTGGAAGCTGTCGAAATCGCAAAGATCCTCACGGAATGTGCCGCTGCCGGCAACAAGGTCGTGGCTCTCCTCGACGATGCTTACTTTGGACTCGTCTATGAAGAAGGCGTGACGAAGGAATCCCTCTTTGTGAAACTCGTGGATGCACACGAAAATCTCCTCGCCGTGAAGCTCGATGGCCCGACCAAGGAAGACTACGTTTGGGGCTTCCGCGTGGGCTTTATGAGCTTTGGTTTCAAGGGTGCTACCGAAGCCCAGCTCAAGGCTCTCGAAGACAAGGCTGCCGGTACGGTCCGTGGAAACATCTCTAACGGTCCGTCCATTAGCCAGAAGATTTTGCTCGCCGCTTACCAGAGCGCCGAATACGCCCAGCAGAAGGCTGAAAAGTACGCCACCTTGAAGAAGCGTTACGACATCATCAAGGAAGTCTTGGCTGCTCACCCGGAATACAAGGAAGCCTTTGACCCGATGCCGTGTAATAGCGGTTACTTTATGTGCATCAAGCCGAAGGGCGTTGACGCCGAAGAACTCCGCCAGAAGCTCATCAAGGATTACAGCACCGGCACTATTATGCTCTCGGGCCTTATCCGCATTGCATTCAGCGCCGTTCCGACCGAAAAACTCGGCAAGCTCTTTGAAAATATCTATAATTGCATCATGAAGATGAAGTAAACAGTGGTTAGTAAACAGTGGTTAGTAAACAGGAATGTAAAAAGAACATTTTTATTGCAAGCCTAACCACCAACCACTAACCACCAACCACTCATTTGGAGATTCCATGTCCAATAACGCGACCTTAAACTACAACGGAAAAAGCTACGAACTCCCCGTCGTTGATGGCACTGAAGGCGAGCACGGTCTCGATATCAGCGCACTCCGCAAGAGTTCAGGCCTTGTCACGCTGGATTACGGTTACTTGAACACCGGTAGCACCAAAAGCTCAATCACGTTCGTTGATGGCGAACATGGTGTGCTGCGTTACCGAGGATACTCCATTGAAGACCTTGCAGAAAAGGCGACTTTCCCGGAAACCGCTTGGCTCCTGATTTACGGAGAACTCCCGAATCAGGAACAGTTGAGCCATTTCCGCACGCTTTTGACGGAAAACGCTCTTCTGCACGAAAACTTGCTGCACTTTTTCCGCGAAATGCCGCCGGGAGCTCACCCGATGGGTATTCTCTCGTCCGTGGTGAACGCCGTTGGCCTTTTCACGCCGCGTTTTTACGACGACGAAAACATCGCAAGTGCATTCGAACTCACGACCGCTGGCCTCATTTCGAAGATCCGCACGATTGCCGCGTTTGCCTACAAGGCTAGCATCGGTGAACCGTTCGTGTACCCGGAAGCGGAACGCAGCTACTGCAGCAACTTCCTGAACATGATGTTCAGCAGTAAGGCTCGCCCGTACCATCCGGATCCGATCATGGAAAAGGCGCTCAACACGCTTTTGATTGTCCATGCGGACCACGAACAGAACTGCTCCACTTCGACCGTTCGCATGGTGGGTAGCTCTCAGGCTAACCTTTACGCTAGCATTTGCGCCGGCATTTGCGCCTTGTGGGGCCCGCTCCATGGCGGTGCTAACCAGGCTGTGCTCGAAACGCTCCTGCGCATCCAGCAGAGCGGCATGACGATTGAACAGGTGATGGATAAGGCCAAGGACAAGAACGATCCGTTCCGTCTCTCCGGCTTTGGTCATCGTGTTTACAAGAGCTACGACCCGCGCGCCAAGGTGCTGAAAAAGCTCATGTACCAGGTGTTCGAACGCGAACACGTTCACGACCCGCTTTTGGATGTGGCAATCAAGCTCGAAGAAGCCGCCCTCAAGGACGATTACTTCATTGCACGTAAGCTCTATCCGAATGTGGACTTCTACTCTGGCATTCTCTACCGCGCCATGGGCATCCCGACGAACATGCTCACCGTGATGTTTGCGATTGGACGCTTGCCGGGCTGGATTGCCCACTGGAAGGAAATGCACGACGATCCGCAGAGCAAGATTAACCGTCCGCGTCAGATTTACATCGGCAAGAACGAACGCCCGTGGATTGATAGGGACAAACGATAAGCTTTTTGCCGCGGGCATGAACTGCGAAATTGAAAACTGCGGTGGTACTAGACAAATTAAAAATCTCTCGGAAATGCTCCGGGAGATTTTTTTCAATGGCTTAAAAGACGGGCTTTGTATCAATGTTTTGGAAAGCTTGATTTTTGTTATATTCTTTGATGGCGTCATCCAATAAATAGGCACCCCACAGTCCAAGGCCATATATATTCACAGGAACAGTCAAAATACCGACCCCTCCAATATACTTTCCTGCATTCATTCCGTTTGCGTCCATAATTATACCTCCCAAAAATGCCGCCAAAGAAGTCAATAAAAGAACTCTTTGAAAATTATAGAATCTTTTGGCACTTGCATAATACTTGTTAGGCATGTTTCGATCTTTTATATCTTTTTCTAAAATGTCTAGCACTCCCTTTGGCCCTAGAGAATAACGTTCATTTTCGTAATCCTTTTTCCCTAAGCAATAATCTATAGTGAGACCTTCTCCCCAACTGTATATGATTTTTGAAGAATCGACATACGCTTTTTTCTCGTATTTCTTTTTTGCTATGCTGTCGCTTGGGGGATAGCTTGCTTCAATTTTATCTAATTCTTTATCTGTTGAAGCCTTGTTGAATTTGTTGTTGATTGTGAATGTAGTTGAATTAAAATGGTGCTCATTGCTAAAATATTTGGGCATCAGTTGTGCGAAAAGTAAGCACGGAAATAGAACGAGAATAATTAGGAATTTCATGAAAGAAATGTAGGAAAATATGGTGATTATATTGTCGTTAATCCAGAAGGAATTCTTGTTAATGATTCTAATGACTGAAGGTATGTGTTAGAACAGGTGAAAGCTTCAGGTATTTCAAAAAGTGTTATTTTGCGGTAGTTGGAACGTCGGAGAACGTTATATCTCTACGGAAAATGTTAATTTTGTTTCTAGATTGTATTTAGTCCTTTGTAAGGAAAATGTGATACTTTCGAGAATACTTATAAAATAAAAGATAATATATGAAGTACTTCTTTTTTAAAATTTATTCGCTAATCATGTTGTTGCTCATGTTTGTTGGATGCCCGTATGTGGACCACGGAACAAGCTATGCAACCAATCATATCGTTACATCTTTTGATGAAATTAAGGGCTGTTATTATCGAGAAAATATTTTTGCGGAAAATAATTATAGATGTACAGAAGTTTGCATGGATTCTTCAAAAGCTTTTATCCATGAGAGATGCTTTATTTTAGATGAAAATGGAGGCTTAGGACAGATGAGGAAAGATACTTCTTTCGAAGTTGATGTCTATTTAGAACATCTTGAAAAAGATGGTACTATAAGCTATGCATTACGGATTAAAGGTGTAGGTGATTACAATTATTATGAAAGGGAAGATTCTCGAGAACTTGAAGTGTATAGTGGTGATGAAAAAAGTGTTTACTCAACGAAGGGGAAAAACAAATGCGAGTATTAATTCTTTGTCTTTTCCTTATTGTGTCTTATGCAAATGCTTTTTTTGCTTATGGAAATTTGGGTGATAGCAGGTTGCAAAGTAATCATCATGTTTATCGACCAGCTGGTATCGTGAACTATACTCTTGGTATTGGTTTTCATGATGAACCTGAAAATATCGTAGATTACAAGATGTCCTTTGGCGTAACGCGATTGGGATATTCATATAACGATGGCGATGAAAGTGTTTCGCTTTATATGCTTGATTTTAATTTATTGTCTTGGTCTGTATCATACGAAAAATTTTATTTTGAAATATTTGCCGGTTTTTCATTTCGATTTGCGGGAACAAATTTTTCGGACTATATGCGTGAAAACGACGGATTTGTTGAACGGTATTCTCCTAAGTATGGGTACCGATTGGGTTATTATATAAAGGATAACTTACTTGTCGCAATGACTGCTAATTACAACTATGTGTTGTGGCGGTATGAAAGCCGGATTTATAATAGCAACAATATGTTGCTTGTTGGCGGTATCGGAATCTCGGTCCAATATAACATTTTTTAAAAGATAGGAAAATCAAATGAAAAAATAATAATTAGTATTTTACTCCTTTGTTCAGTATCTTTTGCACTTTCATTAGATGACGTTAAAAGAGGTCTGAAAAGCAATTCCATTAACGAAGACTCTTTGAAAATGAAATTTAAAACGACAATTTCATCTCCATTGATGGGAACACAGACAATGGAATCGTACAATGTACGCAAAGGACCCGATAAAATTTACTTTGAAATGAAAGGGAAGTTGATTAATCAGCGTATGATAGTTTCAGGTAAAAAAATGAAGGTTATTGATTTAAAGACTAATGCCGAAAGGATTATGAATACGAATCCTGAAATGCTAAAAAATGCAGTCGCCTGTTTCTAATCCAATGGAAAATGGAAATTGGAAAAATCCTGTATTGGTATCCGGGAATGTTTATCGTATAGATGGTGATTCTGCTACTGTTTATTATGATGCTGCTCAAAAACACCTTGTCAAGATGGAACAAAATAATGATAAGACCAATACTTTAATAACATTTGAATATAATCCATCAACAAAACAGATGTCTGCAATGAGAATGTCCATTATGATAGAATCAAAAGAGACAAAGATTGATATGGAATTTTCTAAATATCAAAGCTCGAAGAATTTCCCAGACAGATTTTTTGATTTTTAGTGTTTTAGGGATAAATCGAACGTGTAAACTGCAACTGTAATAGACAAATAAAAAAATCTCTCGGAATTGCTTCGGGAGATTTTTTTTAGATCCATATTGACATTGTACATGGTTTGCAATGCAGCGATGTCGTTGAGTGCTGTGTCTAGTAGTAGTGCTCTTGACTTTAATGTTTCAAAGGACTATATTTGGTACTGAATTTAGTTCTTGATTCTAGGCGTGATTTAGAAGATGCTGTTTGGAATCGTATGATGTATCCGTTTATGTAAACGCTTGTTGTTTTGCTTCATAAACCGGGTGTTGCAGAAACCTCTGCGGCTCGGTCATAGTCATGTAAGCATGACTGCGACGCTCGCCTTGCTTGGTTTGCGGGCTGGCGTTTGAAGCCCGCTCAGTGGCGGGCATGACATGTTTAGAGCCAAGGCTGAAGCGAGGGGGACGCTTCCCCCATTTTATATCGAGACTTGACTGGATCCTTCGTCGCCAGCTCCTCAGGATGACGCTTTCCTTTTACTACCAACAGTCTACTGTTTACTAACCACTAGATTTGACTGGATCCTATCGGTCGCGATGCTCCCTCCAGGATGACGGATCGCTACTGACTAATCACTTTCTGATGGCCTGTTCGCATATGCAATAGCGAATCGACCATTTCGTTCCAATGTTCTAGAACGACTTTGCCAATGGCGGGATCGTACATTTTGCCTAGATTCTTTTCTATTTCTTCGCGGCAGTAATCTAGCGACATGGCGTCACGGTAAACGCGCTTGCTGGTCATGGCATCGATTGAGTCCGCGATGGCAATCACTCGGGCGCCTATCGGAATGTCTTCGCCTTTGAGGTGTTCCGGGTAGCCACGGCCGTCGTAGCGTTCATGATGATGCAATACAATCTGCACCATTTCGTGCGTGTAGTTGGACTGCATTAGAATCTTTGCACCAATGACCGGGTGCTGCTTGATGATTTCGAATTCTTCGTCTGTGAGTTTTCCCGGTTTTGTAAGTACGTTGTCTCGAATGCCTATCTTGCCGATATCATGCAAGTGCGCTGCATGTGTAATCAACGATATTGAACTTTCCGAAAGGCCCAGAAAACGGGCGATTAGTTCCGAGTATTCTCTTACACGTTCGGAATGGTGTGCGGTGTAGGAATCTTTTGCTTCTTCGACTGAAATCAGGCAAGAAATCAAATCCTTGAGATTTTTGTTTTCGCTGTTTTCAATTGTTTTGTGATAGCGCACCTTGTCGCGATACATGTTCAAGTCGGCTTCCATTTTCCAGTCGCTAATGGATTTGCGGATTCCTGTATCGCTATACAGGCGGCTTTCGCCCACTGCAATCGACAAATGGTACAATGCGGTCTTGTTGTATTCTTCAACGCTGTCTCTCAATTGTGTTTGCTGTAGGAATAATGTATCTTGCGGAGCGCGTGTCACAACGACAAATTCATCGCCGCCGATTCTAAAGCAATTTCCGTTGCTTCCGTATGCGTTCTTGATGGCTTTTGCTGCCGCGATGATTAGCTCGTCGCCTGCTTGATGGCCAAAGGTGTCGTTTGCATATTTAAGGCCGTTCACGTCCATCAAGTACATGGTCCAAGTGCTTGCTTCGGAATCTTCTTGATTGATTGTGTTTAGAAGGGCGTCGAAGGCAAGTCTGTTTTCAAGGCCTGTCAAGCTGTCTGTGGTAGCGACGTCTTGCAGGTGTTCGTTCATTACGCGTAACTTACTGTTAATTTGTTCCAACTCAAATGAGGTTTCGCGAATGAATGTTGCCATGCGGGCGGCAAGCGGTAAACGTGTAGATTTTACTTTGGGCTCAACTTCGTTTTTGACTTGCTCGCGTTTGACGACGGGGCCTTCGCGCATCGATGCGATGACGAGCGTAATGTTGTGTTGGTTCAAATGGCCTTTTTCACGCAGGAATTCGCCGTGCGAGAAAAATCCTGTATTGGGTGCGATTTTTTTCAGTGGAGCAATTTCGTATGTCGGTTCGTGTTGCGACCAGAAGGCTTTACGTGCCGCACAAGAGAATATATGCAAAACTTCAGGAGCGAACATTTCGCTGTTTTCACTTTCGGTCTTGATGCTATCGACGATCAACTGTGGTTCGCCATACGACAGGCGAACGATGGAGCCTTCATCGATGTCCGAAGACATTGTGAGCGATCCGTCCGGGTTGCTTGCGCCTGCGGCTCGCACAATCGAAATTCCGTTATGTTCGTAGAGCATCGGAAATTCAAGCGCATTATAGAAAAAGTTTTTGTCGTTCTTGATATTCAAGTATTTGTTATAAACTTCGTAGGCTGGGATGCTGCCCAATTCATAAAGGATGTTGCCTTCGGAACGGGTGACGTGGAAATTACGGCCGATGGGTTTCCAGCCGCTAATCTTGCGTGATTCTACATAGAATTCTCTACCGCCATAGAAAACCACCAAAAGTCCGGTCTTGGTATAGCCGCCTACTGACGAAAATACGCAGGATTCCGGGCTTGTAATGTCAGGGGAGCAGACTATGCCGCCAAAGACTTGAATGTCTGGAGCTAAGGCATCGAGCCCTTCGCAAAGGTGTGTTGTTGAGAACGATGAAATGCAGTGATAGATTTCAATAGCTTTTACCCAATGATTCCGATTGGCTTCTTGCTCAATTTCGCAGGCGATATCGCTGATGGATTTTTTGGAAAAGTCATATTGATAAATCTCGAATTTACTCGTTGGCTTTTCGAATATGATGGCGGATACTGAAATTTCGCTAGCTTTGTCGCAGTTGGCTATGTTTCCGCTTGTCGAGTTGCCGAACCACGGCACATCAGGAAAAATGTGTTCTAGAGTGTTCCAAACAGATTTAAGCTTTTCCGGATCTAGCTCTTCAGAATGGATTTGGAAACATATGGTAGGCGACCCGTTTTCTTTGCACCAGTCGCTAAACTGGACAAGTTCTTTTTCGAACGAGGCTGCATCATTAAAAGCAAAAATTCTGTTTTTCATTTAAATTTTCCCTTCTTGTTACACCAAAGTGTACTTTGACTTTATTAATATATCTTATCAAGAAGGAATATGTCTGGCGGAATGTAAAAATTTGGGCCTTAAATTGACAAAAATAGAATTTTGGGGCTATTATAACGGGAAAAGCGAACCCTTTCAGGTTCGCTTTTTTTACAGAACAAGATATCATTAAATAACTTTCGGACGACCCGATAACATTTTCATTAGGTAATCAACAATTTCATTCCAGTGTTCCAGGGCGACCTTGCCTATGGCGGGGTCATACATCACGCCCAGATTCTTCTCGATTTCATTACGGCAGTATTCCAACGACATGGCGTCGCGGTAAACGCGCTTGCTGGTCATGGCGTCAATTGAGTCCGCAATGGCAATCACACGGGCGCCTATTGGAATGTCTTCGCCTTTGAGTCCTTCCGGGTAGCCACGGCCGTCGTAGCGTTCATGGTGGTGCAGTACGGTTTGCACTAGTTCATGCGTGTAGTTGGACTGCATTAGAATCTTTGCGCCAATGACCGGATGCTGCTTGATGATTTCGAATTCATCATCGGAAAGTTTACTGGGCTTTCCAAGCACGTTGTCGCTAATGCCCATTTTTCCGATATCGTGCAAGTGCGCGGCATGCGTAATCATGGCTATAGAACTTTCTGAAAGGCCAAGAGAACGTGCAATCAGTTCCGAGTATGCCTTCACACGTTCAGAATGGTGTGCGGTATAGGAATCTTTTGCTTCTTCGACTGAAATCAAGCAGGAAATCAAATCCTTGAGGTTCTGGTTTTCGCTGTTTTCAATCGGCTTGTGGAAACGCACCTTGTCGCGGTACATGTTCAGGTCGGCATCCATTTTCCAGTCGCTAATGGACTTGCGGATTCCGGCATCATTGCACAGGCGGCTTTCGCCCACAGCAATTGACAAATGGTACAGCGCGGTCTTGTTGTATTCCTCAATATCTTTTTGCAAATTGGAATACAAAATGAAAAGCGTGTTCAGCGGGGCTCGTGTAATAACGGCAAATTCATCGCCACCGATTCTAAAGCAATTGCCTTTGGATCCATATGCGCTTGTGATGATATTAGACGCCGCGACAATTAATGCATCGCCTGCTTGATGCCCAAAGGTGTCGTTTGCGTATTTAAGACCGTTCACGTCCATCAAGAGCATGGTCCAATTTGTATTTGTATCTTCTTGACTGATCATCTTTAGAAGCGCATCGAAGGCGACTCTGTTTTCAAGACCGGTCAAGCTATCTATTGTAGCGACATCTTGCAAGTGCTCGGTCATTACTTGTAATTTGCTGTTAGTTTGTTCGAGCTCGAAAGATGTTTCGCGAATGAACGTAGCCATGCGCGCGGAAATCGGTAGGCGGAAAGACTTTTCTTTGCGAGAACCTTCGTTATTGGTTTGCTCGTGTTTGACGATTGAACCTTCGCGCATCAATGCGATGACGAGTGTAATGTTGTGCTGGTTCAAATGGCCCTTTTCTCGCAAGAATTCACCGTGCGAGAAAAATCCTGTACTAGAGGAGATTTCTTTAAATGGGGTTATTTCGTACGTTTGATCGTGTTGCGACCAGTAAACATTTCTTGCTGCACAAGAGAATATGTGCATAACATCAGGAGCGAACTCTTTGCATTTTTCGCTTTCGGTCTTGATATTTTCGATAATCAACTGAGGATCGCCATACGACAATCGAATCATTGATTCTTCGTCGATGTCCGAAGACATTACCAATGATCCGTCCGCTTCGCAGGCAGCAACGGCACGCACAATTGAAACTCCGTTATGCTCGTAGAGCATCGGGAATTCAAGGGCGTTGTAAAAGAAGTTTTTGTCGTTGTTGATGTCCAGGTACTTATTGTACACTTCATTGGCAGGGATTCCGCCCAATTCGTAAAGGACGTTGCCTTTGGAACGAGTTACTTGGAAATTACGGCCAATGGGTTTCCAGCCGCTAATCTTGCGTGATTCTACAAAAAATTCTTCACCGCCATAGAACACTGCCAAAAGACCTGTCTTTGTATAGCCGCCTACCGACGAGAATATACAAGAATCAGAACTGTTGATATCAGATGAGCCCGCAATACCGCCAAAGATTTGGATGTTTGGTGCAATAGCGTCAAGTTCTTCGCAAAGATGTGTTGTTGAAAATGGTGTGATGCAATAGAAAATTTCGAGAGCTTTCACCCAAGAATTATGGTTTGCGACTTTTACGATTTCGCTTGCAATATTGCTGATGGAATCTTTAGAAAAGTCGTATTGACAAATCTGAATTTTTGTTGTCGGCTTTTCAAATATAATTGCTGATACAGAAATGTCGGTTGTCTTTTCGCCGTCCGCAATGTTTCCGCCTGTAGAGTTTCCGAACCATGGAGCCTGGGGAAAAACGCGTTCCAAAATATCCCAAACAGGTTTTAATTTATCTGAATCTAACAAGGCTGAATGGATTTGGAAGCATACAGTAGGCGAGCCATGTTCCTTGCACCAAGTGCTAAATAGGTTTAGATCGTTTTCGAACTCTACTGCATTTTTAAAAGCGAAAGCTTTGTTTTTCATTGCGATAACACCCCTTTGTGGTCTATGCGTGACCGTTTGCTTTAATATATCTTTTGAGAGAGGGATGTGGCTAGGGGGAAAATGAATTATGTGATTTCAATCGCTAGAAAAAATATCCGAAAAAATGGGATATTTTTCGTTTTAATGAAAAATATCACAAAATTTTATGGTCAAAAAATTACAATTTTCTTAGAAAAAAGTTAGGCTAGGTGAACTGTTAAATGATTACTTTTTTCTCACAAAAAAAACGTGATAAAATGCAGCTTTTTCGGTTTGCTTTTTGCTTGTGAGTTTATCTGAAAAACGGTTTTGTTACCTGTCAAATTTTTTCAACGTTGTTGCAGTCACCGATGAAGGTAATCGTCTTTGATTTGCCCATTTGCTGAATGCGAAAAATAAATAAAGCCACCCCAAAGGATGGCTTTAAAAATATTTGTAATCTTATCGTTTATTTTGCGAACGGTTCCATCACCTGCCAAAGCACGGCCTTGTGTGCATGCAAGCGATTTTCGGCTTCTTCGAAGCTCATGTTCACGTCGAGGTTATCCATCACGGAGTCCGTGATTTCTTCGCCGCGGTGTGCCGGCAAGCAGTGAGATACCTTGCAGTGTGCAGGAGCGAGTTTCAAGAGTTCGTCGTTGATTTGGAACGGCAAGAAGTGAGATTGCTTCGTTGCCTTTTCGCCTTCCTGACCCATCGAAACCCAAACGTCGCTATAGAGAATGTCAGCGTCCTTGACGGCATCCTTCGGATCGTTGAAAACACGGTATTGGCAGCCGTGCTTCTTGAGGCCTTCCTGAGCTTCTTCCACTACCTTGGCGGGCTGTTCAAAGCCCTTCGGGCAAGCGAGCGTGAAGTTCATGCCGACCTTGGATGCGAGCGCAAGGAAAGAGTTTGCAACGTTGTTGCCGTCACCGATGAAGGCGACAGTCTTCGGTTTGCCATCGGCATTCTTGAAACCGCCGAGATTTTCGTTAATCATCTGTGCAAATGCAATGGCTTGGCACGGATGATAATCGTCGGTCAATGCGTTCACGACCGGGATAGAGCCGTATTCAGCGAGTTCTTCGACGAGCTGCTGCTTGAAGCAGCGCACGACGATGGCGTTCACCCAGCGGCTGAGGCAGCGGGCAACGTCCTTGACGCTTTCACGCTTGCCAAGCCCGATAGAATCCGGAGAGAGGAGCACGGCGTGGCCGCCGAGCTGGTTCATGCCCACCTGGAAAGTCGTGATAGTTCGCAGAGACGGCTTCTCGAAGAACATGGCGATGTTCTGGCCGTGAAGACGGTCAGAGACCTTACCAGCGTGAACTTCAGCCTTGAGACGCGAGGCAATCTCGATTGTTTCGAGGACTTTTTCTTCGCTCCAGTCCATGAGGCGGAGGAAGTGTTTGTTGCGATCTATCATTTGTTTTCCTTTGGGTGAAACCCATTTACCAATTGATTAAAAAATCATCCGGTTCTTATTGTTTTCGTGATTTCCGAGCGCTTTTCTAGGCTTTTCAAAATGAAAAACGAAAAAAACGGAGCTTTTACACTCCGTCTTACAGGAAATCACAAGAAAATGCTAACGGATATTAGCGAAGTTTCTTTTTGTGACGGTCACGACGACGGCGTTTCTTACGCTTGTGAGTCGCAATCTTCCTGCGCTTTCTTTTCTTTCCGCAAGGCATATTGTATCTCCGTTAAAGGTTAAACATAAAAATACGCCACCAAATAGAGAAAAAAAAATCTTGTTTGTCAAGGGGTGGGGGTGAAAATAGACGAAAGACGAGAGACGAAAGAACGCCCGCTTTGCGGGCTATAGACGAAAGAAGTGGTTGGTAAACAGTGGTTAGTAAACAGGAATGTAATAATCAAGAATACCTAACCACTAATCATTTTTTTCATTCCAAACCACCAACCACTAACCACTGCCTACTGTCTCCTTCCTACTGCCAATCGTCTTTCGTCTATAGGACCGAAGGTCCGTTCTTTCGTCTATTCCACAACGCATTCCATGGCTTTGCGGATGAGTGCTGCGGCGCCTCCGTAAGCTTGTGCACGCGGGCTTTCGTTGCTCAGCATGGCGCGGAACTTGCGTGCGCCCGGGAGTCCGGCGAAAAGTCCGTAGAGGTGCTTGACGAGAATCGTCGCTGGGCAGCCTTCGGCGGTCTGCTTTTCCACGTAGGGGAGGTATGCTTCGAGGAGCGCTTTGCGCGTAGCGGGAATGGCTTTCCCTGCGATGATGTCGGCGGGGTCTTCGCTTGTCGGGCGGATGTCATTAAAGATGCGGGCGTCGGCATCGTGCAAGAACCAAGGGTTCTCGTAGGCTTCGCGACCGACCATGACGCCATCGAGGTCCTGGAGTTGTTCTTCGATTTGGTCGAGAGTCTTGATGCCGCCGTTGATGCTCAAGTTGAGCTCGGGCATCTCGGCCTTGAGGCGGTGGACGAACTCGTAATGGAGTGGCGGTACTTCGCGATTCTCTTTAGGCGAGAGTCCTTTGAGCCAAGCTTTACGCGCGTGCACGATAAAAATTTTGCAACCGGCATCCTTGATGGTCTGGATGAAGTCTGTGAAAAATTCCCAGCTGTCCAAATCGTCAACGCCGATGCGGCATTTGATCGAAACAGGAATCGAGACGGCGTCTTGCATGGCCTTAAAGCAATCGGCGACAACTTGCTTTTCTTTCATGAGGCATGCGCCAAAATTTCCGTTCTGCACACGGTCCGATGGGCAACCGCAATTCAAGTTGACTTCGCTAAAGCCAGCGGCTTCGACGAGCTTTGATGCGGCGGCAAGGTCAGACGGGTTGCTACCGCCGAGTTGCAATACGGCGGGGTGTTCGAACGGTTCATGCCCGAGGAACAAGTCCTTGTTTTCGCAGTGTAAAAGCCCCGTAGACACGACCATTTCGCTGTAGAGCAAAATGTGCTTGGATAGCAAACGCAAAAAATAACGTTCGTGGCGGTCCGTGCAATCGAGCATCGGAGCGATGGAAAGTCTACGATTAAAGTCGATGTTCATGCATGTAAAAATAGAATTTTACAACTGCATTTTGTCGGTACTTTCTATAGCGTGGTCTTCGTTCCAAAGAATGACCTTGTTGCGGCCATGTTCCTTACCTTCGTAAAGAGCCTTGTCGGCAAGCTGGATGCACTTTTCGGCCCCTTGACCGCTATCGAATTGAGCAACACCCAATGTAATCGTAACCTTGATTTCTTTGCCGCCAAAGAAGATTGTCTGGTTTTCAATCTGCTTGCGGAATCGCTCGGCAACGTGGGCGGCGTCGTTCATTTCTGTTTCGGGCAAAAGCGTCAAGAATTCTTCGCCACCGTAACGGGCGAGAACGTCGTATTTGCGGAGTAACCCGCGGATTGTGCTTGCTACGGACTTGAGCACGGCATCGCCTGCGGCATGCCCGTAGGTGTCGTTCACGTTCTTGAAATGGTCGATATCCAAGAAGATGATGCTGAACGGTTTTTTGAATCGCTTTGCTCGGTCCACTTCTTTTTCGATGGTCCTGTGCATATCGCGGCGGTTCGGAAGTTGCGTGAGTTCATCGGTTCTAGAAATGATGTCGAGTTTCTTGTTAGCTTGTTCTAGTTCGTACGTGCGTTCCTTGACTTCTTTTTCAAGCAATTCCCTGTGTGCGTTCAGCTCTTGGATCTGTCGTTTGATGGTCGCGTGCATTTGGTTAAAGACTTTTGCGAGTCGGCCGATTTCGTCCTGACTGTTTTTGGTCTTGAATTCTTCGATGTTAAGGTTTCCTTCGGTGATTTGCGAAATGTGGTCGATCAAGCTGTTGAGCGGTTTACACACAATCAAAATTTGCCAAAGAGAAACGAGCAAAATGGCGATGATGGAACTGTACAGAATAATTCGGCTCACGTGTTTGACTGATGAAACGTGTGCGTCAATTTCGGTTTTGGGTTGGAGCGCGATAAGACCGAGATCGTAAGTCGGGTTGAATGTTTTGTTAATCAGGTAAGTCGATCCGTTTTCGAGCGTGAGGAAGCGGATGTTGTTGCCGTCTTCTTGCTTGATGTTCATGCCCGCAAGTCCGAGTTCCGAAATTTTATGAACTCCGTCGAGCCACGTCCTCATGTTGGGGTGGTAGAGAATTTCGCCTTGGCCATTGCATGCGATGAGGATTCCGTTTTGCCCCACCTTGTATTCCGAAAAATATTTCCAGAGGCGTCGGATCGAAAAACTCGAAATCAGTCGACCATCACCGATAGCACGGTCCGAAACGACAACGCCAAAGGCGCGCTTCGGTGTGCCGTCGGCATCGCGGTACCACGGTGAAATTGTGGGCCTGTGTGGCGAAATCCTGTTGAATTCGATGGGGTAGCTGATTTTTGCAGTCCCCATCATGGAATTGTTGCAGATCAGGTTATAACTTCTGTCGAATAGCGAAATCGATTCGCCCGAAATAAAGAGCGAAGAAATGTTGTAACTCTTGAGGTAACCTGCTGCCGTGAGCTTGTCCATGCTCTGGATTTCGGATGTCTTTGCCAAAAGTGTGAGTCGGCTTGCGAACTGCTCCATTTCGTTGTTGGCTGTATTTGCAAGCTGTTGAAGCTGAGTCTCGTTCGTGTCGTAACTCAACTTCAATGTGGTTTTCATCTGCTTTTGCGTAAAGAAGTATGTCCCGATTGTCACGATAAGAAGCATCGAGATAATCAACAGCAAAAGGCTCTTGATGATAATACTGTTTGTGATGCTTGATATTTTTGATGTTCTCATGGAATTTTCTTATTTGGGTTTGATGTCGGTTTATTGCTTCTTTTTGCGGTTGAATGCGAAGATGAATCCAACAAGTACAGCGATGGCAAAAATCCAGGGTGTACTGCTGAATCCGGAGTCCACTTCTGCAACGGGCTTGGGCTGCTCGATGATATGGCGGTTTTCGCGATTGTCCTTGATGCCTAGAGCCTTGTGCCATGTGGTGCGGAACTCGGCAAAAGTCAAGTTGCTTGCGTTCTTGTAGTTCAAGCGTCTGTTGATTTCTTTAGAGTAGTTGTTGAGGATTTCGTAAATTTTTTCCTCGGAGTAGAGTGCCGGAATTTCAAGATGGTCCCAAATGGCGCTGAACATCAAGATGAGATTCTGCTCGATGTCGCCCCATTCGGGAATGTTGGTGTATGCTCGTCCTGATTCGAGCATCTTGACGAGTGTCTTGTAGTCGGGGTCTTTGGACCAGCTCTTGAGCACTCTTTTGGAGGTGGGGAGCATGCCGATTTGCTTGGTGTAAGAGTTCAAGTTTTCGTCGTTCGTGAGGAACAGCAGAAGGTCTATGGCTTCGGGTCTGGTGTTGCTTACCGGAATAGCGAGGTTACTACCACCGATAAAGCTGATTGAACCTTCGGTCCCTGTCGGGATGGGCAGAGCAATCACGCTATCCTTGCCGATCCTTGTGTTGTTGAGTCCGCCCTTGGCGCCGTCAAATCGGGTTTGCATAATCACTTCGGAAGTGTTTACGATAAAGGCTAGTTCACCGGCGTTGAAGTGCTGCACAATCTGTGCGGTGTTCATTTGTAAGGCATCAGTGCTAACAAGTGTGTCGAGCACAAAACTCAAGTACTTGGCGATCCCGTAAATGGTTTTGGGAGATAGAATCCCCGCTCTCCATTTGCCGTAATTGTCTTTTTCTATAAAGTTGCCGCCGTTGCTCCAAATCCACGGAGCGAAGTTGTGCGGAATGTTCCAGTCGCTTTTTCCCGGAAATGCGAATGCACTGACCTTCGTTCCATCGTCAAGTGTTTCGCGGCTGTTCTTTACTTTACGGATCGCATTCACGAAGCCATCGAATGTAGCAACATCTTCGGGCTGTATGTTGTTCTTCTTGAGAATGCGCTTGTTCGCAAGAACCGGACGAATGTCGATAAACCATGGAATAGAGTAAATAGCTGTATCGGAATCAATGTGAGTCGTGTTCCAGCTGACCGGAACGAATCTTGACGAGTCGATGGAAGCTAGCCAGGGATTCAAGGCCTTGATTTCGCCGCGCGAGGCGAAGTACGGAATCCAGGTGGTTCCGAGCTGGAGAACGTCTGGGGCGTCTTTTCCAGAAGAGAGGGTAGTTGAAATACGGTTCCAGGCTTCACCCCAGTCCAAAACGACAACTTTGGTCTTGATTCCAGTTCGCTTTGTAAAAAGATTGAGCCTTTGTTCCAGTTTTTCCTGCGGAGATGCGCCGTTTGGCATAACCCAGACGGTTAAAGGATCTTGTTTGGGGTTGTGCTTTGCTACAGGTGCCTTTGCGGCAAAAAGAGATGAAACGGCTACTGCTGTGACGATGCTCACAATTTTTGCGATTGTATTCATTGTACACCTCCTGATTCCAAAACGCTCAATGTATCGACAATTTATGTGTATTATATTTGTAGATTTATTAAAAAAATAACAGAAATGCAAGCGAAAAGTTTTCTTTAATAGTCCATGGAGGGGCAAAATGTTGGCTGTTTGCGGTATTGTAAGGCAAAATGGGCGTGTTTTGGTGTGTAAAAGGGCTTCTGGAATGCAATTTTCTGGTTTTTGGGAGTTGCCTACTGAAGGTTTGGAGGGCGATGATTGCACCGAAGACGCCTTGGAAAGGGGCTTTTTTGAGCGGTTAACGGCAAAAATGCGTGCTTTGCGACCCGTCGGAGCGATTGATTTTACGTGTGGCGAGGGGTATCGGCTTTTGGCGTATGATGTTGAGCTGGAGAAAAATTTCTTTCATATATATGGATACAACGATTTCCGGTGGGTAAAACCATGCCATTTACGGCGACTTCGGGTGCTTGAGCCACATCGAGTAATACTCAAGGGACTTGAATTTTTTTAGTAAATTTTTGACACACCCAAAACCTACCTCTAGCAAATTTGAAAGTTCTTTCTTATATTTCTACAAAACTAAAACACTTAAATATAAGGAGTTTGTAATTATGAAAAAAGCAATTCTCGCCCTCGTTTGCGCTGGTATGATCGTTCTTTCTGGCTGCTATGGTAGCTATGGTTCGACTAAGTGGCTTCATGGGGCCATTGGTTCCATTGGCAACAAGTGGGCGAAATCTCTGGTTCACTTCTTGGCTACTCCGATTTACGCAGTCACCTTCCTCTTTGTGGACTTCCTTTTCATCAACACTATCGAATTCTGGACGGGCTCCAATCCGTTTGCTGCCGGCGATTCCTACTATGAAAAGGACGCTCAGGGCAACTCCGTTGCTGCTGTGAAGAACGAAGACGGCTCCCTCTCTGTACAGTTCACCTCTGCTAAGGGCGAAGTCTCCAACCTCACTCTCCAGCGCGATGAAAATGTCGTTCGTGCCCTTGATGCCGAAGGCAACCTCGTTGCCCAGTACGAAATCGAAAAGTAATCGACAAACAAATTTCGTCATTAGAACACTCTCTGGATATCCGGAGAGTGTTTTTTTAATTCGGAATTAGAGCGAAGCGAAAGTACAATTGGTTCAAGTCATCCTCCGTTAGGAGGAACCATACGTTGTCGCAAGAAACAGGCGCTCTGCGCCGACCTCATACCTCGTACCCTAACCACCAACCACTAATCACTTCCTACTTATAATTAATAACTATTAACAAATAACTATTAACCACTTTTTTATATATAATTACAGACATGCAATTGATTTGGGTTGTTCGTTACCGTATTGCTTTTGCTATGAAACTTGCGTTCGTGATGGTCTTCGCGGCATTTCTTTGCGCATGCAACGGTAACGATATGAACCGTGGTGACGAAGCGCTCCGCATTGGTGATTACAAACGAGCTGCGAAGAATTTCTCGAAGGTCTTGGACAAAGATCCGGCGAACAGGGACGCCCGCTACGGGCTTGCGATTGCTTATTATGCCATTGCCGAAGATAAGGAGCGTTTAAGGGTAAGTACTCTTGCTTTTTGGGAACGCACGGTTCGCGAATTTAAGATTTTGTCTGTAGTCGATACGAGCGAAAAGTCAAAACCCATGTATTCGACTTCGTTGTTTTATTTAGCGCGGGCGATGCTTGCCGAAAATGCGCAGGCCAAGGTGCTACCGCTTTTGGACCAGTCTATAAAACTTGATCCGGAAAATTACTTTAGTTATAATCTGAAAGCGTTGATTTTGGCGGGTCAAGGCAATACCGAAGAAGCAAAGAAAATCTATGCGTACATTGTGACGCGGGAACCGAAATTTGCATCGGCTTACGTGAACCTCGGAAACCTTTACTGGAATGCGCACGACTACGAATCGGCATGGGATATCTGGTCGATGGGGCATGAGGCATTGCCGCAAGATGTTGTGCTTGCGAAGTGGACGCGTATCGCAGAAGACTCACTCAAGGCGATGGTTTATTCGGGTAAACTGTGAGCGGGCGAACCATGAGAAAATCCGAAAAATCGCTCTTGGATTCCGTGACGGGAGGCCGTTTGCTGCATCGTGGCGGCGAAGCGTCTATTTACTTATTGAATGTTGGCGGAAAGCCTTTTGTCCTCAAGTGGTATAACGACGGATTCTCGTTTGACGAAAATATTGTTGTAAATACAAATAAAGTACATGTGCCGGGATTGTACCGCATTGAGGAATGGGGCAATCGCAATGGAACACCGTACTTGATTTACGATTATGTCGAAGGTGTAACTTCTGATAAATTGGGGCGCATGCCGGTGGTCGTTGCGCTGGTGGCACTTCGGCAGGTTGTGGCGACGCTTGACGCTTTGCGAAAACAGGATGTGTCGCATGGGGACTTGAGCCCGGCGAATGTAATTTTTGCGGTAGATGAAAATACGCGTGCTGCCGGTGAACGCGCGAAATCCGCGGGATACGGGTTGCGTGCGGTTGTGATTGACTGCGGAATTGTCGGGCCGGGCGCGCTTGCCTATGCGGCTCCGGAGCGGTTCCAAGGCAAGCCTGCAGATGAAAAGAGCGATTTGTTCAGCTTGGGGCTTTTGCTGTACCGCTGGATTGCAGGCGAGGATTTGATTAGCGCAGATAGCTATGAGCAATTTGCCGAACAGATGGCAAGTGTAGAGAACTTGAACATCTCGGAAAAGCTTTACTCGACGGGCGCCTTTAATACATCTGAAGGGGCGGTTCAATTAAAGGCGCTAGAAGCCCTGTGGGCAGGGCTTCTGCGTTCCGACCCGTCGGAACGCGTCGAGGATTTCGAAGAACTTGATGAAATTCTAGAGATTGCCCTTGATAAAATTGCGGGCGGTGCAATTGCGCTTTCGACTTGCGTTACCCAATATATCCAATCCATAACGGGTTCCGAAAGCTATCGGAATGCGGTACAAAAAGTTCCAGAGTGCCTCGAAAACGGCCTTCCGTTTGTTGTTCATAAGAAAAATAACTGGCTAAAATGGAGCATTTGGGGCGTTTTGGTACTTATATTAGCTTTGTTAGTTCTGTTGCTTTCGGGTGGAACAATGCGTTTCGGTATCGATGCAACGGGGGACCAGCTGTTGAAGCGGTCGAGGAGCATGGAGTCGTCAACGGAAAGCGAAAACGCGCCTGTATTGAAGGTAGATAGTTTGCTTTTGGACCTCCCTGTACCTGCCGCTGAACAATAGCGCAACTAAACAGGGCTTTGTTATGAAATCGGAATCCATGCTCGCCACAGAAAAGATGCTGGATGTGGTCAAGACTCTTTTAGATGAGGAACAGCCGGAGGCTCTTTTCCCGAAAATTCTAGAAGTTGCAAAAGATGTTTTGCATGCGGATGCCGCAGTCCTGGACATCGGTGGCGAGGAACCGCTCCATTTTTCGAACCCTGAAAAAGTTTCCATTTCAATTTCGGCAATCAAGCTTGCAAAAAGCGAGAAGCGTGCTGTGGTGTGGAACCAGCTTGATGATGAATCGGCGGATTTGTCCAAGTCCATTGTGCAAAACCAGCTCACGAGTATCATGGTGTCTCCGTTTAGAACGCCTGATTCCGAGGCGGGTTATCTCTATTTGCAACGTGCGGCCCGCAAGGATCCGTTTACCGAAGAAGATAGCGCGCTCTTTGATTCGTTTGTGGCAGTCTGTGAAAAGTTTGCGTTTGCCGCTTACGACCGCTTGCGTGACAAGGAATCTCTCGATACATTGAAAAATGTTGTCCGTAAAGATGGTATTGTCTATTCGTCTAAGGCGATGGTCGATGTGATTGCGATGGCCGATAAACTTTCGCCGCTCCCGCTCCCGGTGATTATCCGTGGTGAGACGGGTACGGGCAAGGAAGTGATGGCACGTTACATCCACAAGCACAGCCCTCGTGCAGATAAGCCTTTTATTGCGGTAAACTGTGGCGCTATTCCGGAGCATTTGATGGAATCGCTGATGTTCGGGCATGCGAAGGGCTCGTTTACAGGGGCGATTGAAAATAAAAAAGGCTTTTTCGAAGAAGCCGATGGCGGTACGATTTTCCTCGATGAAATTGGCGAGCTTCCGCTTAACATGCAAGTGAAGCTTTTGCGCGTGTTGCAAGAAAAGCATATTACGCGTGTGGGCGACAATCGCGAAATTCCGGTGAATGTGCGCGTGATTAGTGCAACGCATGTGGATTTGGAAGAGGCTGTGCGCGAAAAACGTTTCCGCGAAGATTTGTATTTCCGCATTCAGGTGTTGCCGCTGGAACTCCCGCCGCTCCGCAATCGCGGTCAGGATGTGGTGCTGCTGGCCGAAAGTTTTATACAACGTTATGGGGCTGAGTATGGCCGTGGAAAATTCCACTTGAGCCGAAATGCCGAAAAGGCTTTACTCGGTTACCACTGGCCGGGAAATGTGCGCGAACTTGAAAACCGTGTGCAAAAAGGTTTGGTGCAAGCGGTTCATGGCGTGATTCAGCCCAAGGATTTGGGCCTTGATGACATGCAGGTTCAGGCGAAGGAATCTCCGCGTACACTCAGGGAAGCCCGCGAAGCCGTTGAACGCGAAGTCATTTCGCGCGCGCTCAAGGATACAAAGGCAAACCTCACGCTCGCTGCGACGATTCTTGGAATTGATCGTAAAGTGCTGCGTGAAATCATGGAACGCTTGAATTTGAAAAAAGAAGACTTTAAGGTATAGGGGTGTTTGGTAAAATGTTTAATTTAAGGAGTGTGGTCATGAAAAAAATCGTAATGGCGTCTGCAATGATGGCCGCAACCGCTATGGCCGGCAGTTTTGAATCCCGCCCGGAAGCAAGTGTGCCGACACCTGTTGAAGCTCGTGAGAGTTTTGACAAAGTTCCGAAAATGTCGGAAAAAGAAAATATGGATTGGCAGAGATTGCGCGAAGAACGCCGTGCTGCCCGCGAACAAATTCTTGAAAATCTGAGAAACAAAACGGCTGGCGAAAAAAATGAAATGTGCGATGTTGCGGCAATGCCGATTGCGCTTGAAACTCCTATCGAGAAGAAGGTTGAAAAACCGAAGGACGAGCTTATCCAAGAAAAGAAAATGGAGGAAAAGGAACTGCCGAAGGGACCTTTTGTAAAGCCTTTTGGCCCAGACCGCATGGAACCGCGTCGTCCGATTGTGCCACGTCCAATAGAAGGCCATCCTTGGAAAAATCAAAATCCGCGTGACTGGAAGAAAGGACCGATTCAGAGAAAGTAAATGAAGTTTTTGTTTGGTTTAATTCTGTTGGTCTTTGCGACTGCGCTCTTTGCTGAGACGCAGGAACAGGCTTATTATCGCGCGTTGAAATTTGAAGAAGCTGGCGATATTCCTGCGGCACTTCAAGCTTTCGAAGAGGCTGTTGCGTTGCCAGGCGAATACACCGAAGAAATTCAGGGAATTATTCGCGATTATGAGGCTGCGCTTGGGATGTCTGATAGCGATACCGTAAGCGCTAGCTTGTGGGATTCTTTCCATGTCGCGGGAGAACTTGGGCTTTATGGCATGCACTATAAAGAATCCGGTATGGAAAAAGGTGAAATGGGTGGTGACCTATTTTTGAATGTGAATCCGTACTTGGATTATGCTTCTGGTGTGTGGTCGCATACATTTGCCGCTTCGGTGCAGGGCGATTACTTCTTGAATAACGATGATATGCCGGTGCTTGACACTAACGATTGGAACATTGTGTTTGGTCTTGAATATACGTTGTTCGGAAAATCAATGCTCTTGGATTTAGGCTATGATTTTAACATCGAGGGCAAAAATTTATCTTCGGATGTTTATGCTTGGTTTGAAAAAGATTTGTTCCGCTTTGAAAAACAACGCTTGGGAGCGGTGGCGTGGGGTTTTTACCAAACTTCGGGTCCCATGTCGTTTGCGGTGTATGGCTCGTGGCATAGAACAGTTCCTGTTGGCTTGAATGGTACAATATATGTGGGCGCCAAGTACGAAGCCGATTCTGTCTTTGATTATAAATCTTACTTCCGTTCTTACGATGATGTCGTAAATGATACTACGGAATCTTTAACTGCTGACGATTTGGTGTTTCAGAATGTTTTAGGAAAGTGGTTCGGCCCGATTTGGCGCTCTAGAATTTCGTACAAGTTTAAAAATCGTATCACGATTGAAGGCAAAATGAATTTGTACTACCGTTTTGCCGTTGGCGGCCCTGATAGCGATTTTGAAAAAATCAAGAAGTTTACGGGCGTGTGTGGGGCAACGGTTTCTTGGAAAAATTGGAAGTTGAACTATTACTTGGGGCTCGAACGCAAGTACACCCGCCTTACTTTGCCGCATTTTTATAAAAAGATTTATACCGAAAGTTCTTCGCTTACACAGCTGAAGCTAGGAGTCAAGTGGGATATTTGATTAGTAGACAGTAGGAAGTAGACGGTGGTTAGTAGGATGTAGACGGTAGACCGTAGGAAGTGGGTAGTAGATAGTACGGTGTTGACCGTGGGATGTTAATTGCGGGTTGTTGGTAAACTAAAGAATTTGGTGTAATGGAAAACAAAAGAGGCAAGCGTTTGCTTGCCTCTTTTGCGTGGAGATAGTGGGAGTCGAACCCATGACCTACAGATTGCGAACCTGTCGCTCTACCAACTGAGCTATATCCCCATAGATAACTTGTTAGCGGGCTGAATATAGCTAAAGCAGCCCTTTTTGGCAAGTGGACGGACCTCAACTGCAAGTTCTTTATTTCATTTTGAACGAAAGCATCGTGATGTCATCGAACTGCGGTGCTTTTCCAGAGAATTCCTTCACCGCCATGCGGACTTTTCTGCACATGAGCCGGACGGAATCGTCCTTGGCATCGTTGAGGACTTTTTGCAAGCGTTCCATGCCGAATTCTTCGTCTTTTTCGTTTGTCGCTTCAGGAATACCATCGGTGTAGGTGAAGATGGTGTCGCCTGGTTGCAATTGGGCTTCAAAATTTTGGTATTTGTATCCGGGCATTCCTGCGAGAACGAATCCACTTTTGACATCTGCTATTTTAAATTCGCCGTCTTTGTGCTTGATGAATGGCTTTTCGTGCCCTGCATTGGCGTAAACGAGTTTCCCGGTTTTGATGTTCAGTATTCCGCAGATGCACGTGACGAACATATCGTGTACGTTGTGCTCGGCAAGTTCGTCGTTGGCGCGGTTGAGCGCTTCGGCGGGCGAAAGCCCGTGTTGCAGATTGTGCTTCAAGACAATTTTTGAAACCATCATGAATAATGCGGCTGGAACTCCTTTCCCGGAAACGTCAGCAATGAGCAGGGCTAGGTGGTCGTCATCAATAAAAAAGTTGTCATAAAAGTCGCCGCCGACTTCGAGTGCGGGGCGCATGACGGCGTAGTTCTCGATGCCTTCAACCTCGATGGGCCTTGAGAGAGCAGCTCTTTGGATTGCGGTCGCGATGGAAAGTTCTGTCTGGATTTTCTGCTGCTTTGCTGTAGCTTCGGTCAGGTTCTTTACGTAATCATCGAGTTCTGTTGCCATTTCTTTGTATGAACGAGCGAGTTCTCCAACTTCAGAAGTGAAATAGATATACTTCTGGCATTTTTGCAGGATGTTGTTGATCCTTTCGTAAATGTCTGTATTCTGTCCGAAAGTTCTTGCGATTTTGCTCATGCTCTCGATGGGCTTAGTCACAGTCCGTTCCATATAAAAGAGAAATCCTAGCGAAACCCAAATACAAATATTGAGCAGTCCGCCGATGAAAAAGTAAACGTAGTTCCAAAGGTAAAGATTGTTTTCTCCATATTTAAGGGCGATGCTCGGGTAACTTGCGGATCCGATGGCAACGGAGATGACGATGCTTGAAACTAAAAAGAACAAGATGAATTTTTCGTTGAGCGAAAACGAGAATATGAAGCTTGAGGGCTCGTGATGATTTTTTCGTATGTGGTGTTGGCATATCAGCGAAGCGCAAATGAGGTACGGAATGCCAATGACTACCATCGTGATGAACTGGTTGAAGAAAATATTTGCAGAGAGTAATGAAAAATATTGTTCGTTGTACTTGAGCTTGATGACGCTTACGACCATGAACGCCGAGGCTATTGAATCAAGAATAACAATGAGCATGTATTGTACGTTCTTGTAAACTTTATCGAGCTTGAATTTATTTTTGTCTTTTCGCCGTAAATGGTTCCAGATAACTGCGGGAACGTAACCGTAAATAATTTGGACAAAAAAGCCGGGGATAAAGATGATGGCATCGTAGCCTGAAATGATATCGGCAATGAGGTTCGCGATTGCACAACCAAGGATTCCGAAAAATCCAAAGGATATACCGAACAGCAAGGGGAGGGCGGCGACAATTCGAACTTCGGTTGTATCTGAAATCTTGAACAGCTCTCGACAAGGATAGCCGAGAATAAAGAAAATTAACCCACAGATAACAGCAATGAGTATGTACTTATGAATATTCTTCATAAAACTCCTTCTTGATTTTTAATATAAAACATTTTTGGGGGAAGGAGAAAAAAACGAAAAGCACTTCTCAAAGAGAAGTGCTTTATCGCGGGATAGACGAGGCTTGAACTCGCAACCTCCGGCGTGACAGGCCGGTGCTCTAACCAAAATTGAGCTACCACCCCAAGTGGTTCGATTGATTTCTCAATCGGTGAACCATATTTAAAAACTTGTTTTGATTCAGTCAAGCCCTTTGGGCAAAAAAAGTGAATAAAGTTTTGATATAAATAGTTATTCTGTCCAAATGTTCACTATTTTTTAGACAATTGGGGGCTCTTTTTCTATATTTGCGTTCATGACGAAATCTATTGAAATCCGCGATGCTCATGAACACAACCTCCGCCATGTCGATTTGACGATTCCCCGCGACTCGATAGTCGTGGTGACTGGCGTTTCGGGCTCGGGCAAGTCGAGCCTTGCTTTTGATACGGTGTTCCAGGAAGGGCAGCGCCGTTTTGTGGAGTCGCTTTCGGCGTATGCACGCCAGTTCATTGGTCGCATGAAGCACCCGGATGTGGAAAGCGTTCGCGGGATTTCGCCGACGATTTCGATTGACCAGAATACGGTGAACCGTAACCCGCGCAGTACGGTGGGTACGGTGGTCGAGATTTTGGACCATTACCGTTTGATGTTTGCTCGTTTGGGCGTTCCGCATTGCCCCAAGTGCGGCAAGGTGATTCAGGCGCAGTCGGTGGATCAGATTGTCGATAACTTGTACGCAAGCGATGAGAATAAAAAGATTTTGGTGATGGCGCCGATTGTGCAGGAGCGCAAGGGCGAATACCGCAAGGAACTCGCGGAGCTCAAGGAAAATGGATTTGTCCGCGTACGCGTGGATGGGACGATTTACAGGCTCGAAGAAGTGCCGCTGTTGGTGCGTTACGAGAAACACACGATTGAAGTGGTGATTGACCGCTTGACGCTCGAACGCAAGAACATGAGCCGTTTGCGCGAAGCGATTGAAGGAGCCTTGAAGCTCACGGACGGAAAGCTCGTGTCGTTTTTGTTGACGGCGCCGGAAGCTGCGGGCTCGGAAAGTGCCGCGAAAGATGGCTCGGCGGATGCCTCGCTGGGGGCTATCGCGAAGGAAGAATACCGCTTGCAGGGTACGCAGCTCGCTTGCCCGAAGTGCGGAATTTCTATCCCGGAACTTGAACCGCGATTCTTTAGCTTTAACGACCCGAAGGGCCAGTGCCCCGCATGTAAAGGCCTTGGCGAAAGCTGCGAATTTGACGTTAATTTGATTGTGCCGGATCCGAGTTTGTCTTTAAAGCAGGGCTGCCTTGCCCCGCAAAAGAAGGATGACGGATGCATCATCTTTAGTGATTTTGGCTGGCGCAATTTGCGTACGATTGCAAACGAAATGCACTTTTCGCTGGATACGCCGTGGAATAAGCTCAAGAAGGCGCAACAGGACGCCGTGCTTTATGGGACTCCCAGCGGGAGTGAACGCGGTGTGGTGACGATTATGCAGGAACTTTGGGACATGTGGCATATTTACCACTTCCGAAAGTATATGCAGATTGGCGTTTGTCCGGAATGTCACGGAACGCGAATCAACCGCATTGCGGCGGCCGTCGATTTCCACGGTCATAACATTTGCGAGATGACGGAATGGTCTGTTGAAAAGTCTGTCGAGTTTTTTGACAAGTTAAAGCTCAGTCCCAAGGAACAGCGCATCGGTCGCGAAGTGCTCAAGGAAATCCGCGGGCGCCTTGGATTCTTGAAGGCGGTGGGCCTTGGCTATTTGGACATTAGCCGCAAGGCTTCGACGCTTTCGGGCGGTGAGGCGCAGCGTATCAGGCTCGCAAGTGCCGTGGGGGCGGGGCTCCAGGGCGTGCTTTATGTGCTTGACGAACCGAGCATTGGTTTGCACCCACGTGACAACGATAAGTTACTCGAAATGCTCGAACGTTTACGTGCCCAAGGCAACAGCCTTCTCATCGTGGAACACGATGAGGATACGATGCGTCATGCGGACTGCGTGATTGACGTGGGCCCTGGCGCGGGTGTCGAGGGCGGTCGCATCTTGGCGGCAGGCACGGTCGAAGAGCTGGAGAAGAACAAGTCTTCGCTTACGGGTGCCTATTTGAGCGGTCGCAAAGCGATTGAAATCCCGTCGCAGCGCATGAGAATTGACAAGAATACGCCGAAACTCAAGGTTTGCGGAGCTTGCGAAAACAACCTCAAGAACATTGATGTGGAAATCCCGCTTGGTGGCGCGTTTACCGTAGTCACGGGCGTTTCGGGCTCGGGTAAGAGTACGCTTATCAACCAGATTTTGCGCCGTGAACTTGCGCGAGTGTTCTACAATTCCGAAGAACCGGTCGGCAAGTTTGACCATTTGGAAGGTCTTGAAAACATTGACAAGGTCATCGAAATTGACCAGACGCCGATTGGACGCACCCCGCGCAGCAACCCGGCGACTTACACGAAAATTTGGGACGATATCCGTGACCTCTTTGCGGGCATGGAAGAAAGTAAAGTGCGTGGCTACACCAAGAGCCGTTTTAGCTTTAACGTGAAGGGTGGCCGCTGTGATGCTTGCGAAGGCGCGGGCGTGAAGGTCATCGACATGCACATTTTGCCGAGCGTGCAAGTCACTTGCGATGTGTGCGATGGCAAGCGCTTTAACGAAGCGACTCGTGAAGTTTATTTTAAGGGCAAGAATATTTCGGAAGTGCTCGACATGAGCATTGCCGAAGCTGCTGAATTTTTCAAGGACATTCCGAAAATTGCAGAACCGCTCAAGCTCCTTTGCGAAGTGGGCCTCGGCTACCTCACGCTCGGTCAGCCGTCTACAACGCTCAGCGGTGGCGAAGCGCAACGCGTGAAGATTGCTTCGGAACTGCGCCGCCCGGGTACGGGCAAGACGCTTTACTTGCTCGACGAGCCGACAACGGGTTTGCATTTTGAGGATATCCGTCGATTGCTCGAATGCTTGAACCGCTTGCGCAGTCTCGGGAACAGCGTCGTCGTGATTGAACACAACCTGGACGTAATCAAGTGCGCGGACTGGATTATTGATTTGGGCCCAGATGCGGGCGTGAATGGCGGTCGCATTATCGCAACGGGAACTCCTGAACAAATTGCCAAATGCAAAAAGAGCGAAACCGGGCGCTACTTGGCTCCGGTCTTGGCGAAAAAGCATGGCGAAAACAAGCATTTTGAACGCACGGATGAAAAGGGCGAAGATTACTCGCTTGATATCGAAGTTCATGGAGCTCGCAAGCACAACCTCAAGAACATCGATGTCACGATTCCGCGCCACAAGCTCACCGTGATTACGGGTGTTTCGGGCTCGGGCAAGTCGAGCCTTGCGTTTCATACGCTCTTTAGCGAAGGCCAGCGCCGCTTTGTGGAAACCCTTAGCACTTATGCTCGCCGATTCTTGGGCCGCCCCGACCGCGGTAGCATTGATTCTATTTCGGGCCTCGCCCCAGCCATTGCCATTGACCAAAAGAGCGCGAGCAAGAGCCCCCGCAGTACGGTGGCAACGCTTACCGAAATTTACGATTACTTCCGCATTTTGTGGGCCCGCGTGGGAACTGCCCACTGCCTCCATTGCGGAAAGCCGGTGAGCTCCTATGCCGCAGGCGACTTGATGCAATTTGCATTTGACCGCGACCTCAACAAGATGGTGACTGTGCTTGCCCCGTTCGAAATCAAGGACGAAATTAAGTTGTCTAAGATTTTGACTGAAAAGGGTTACCGCAAGGCATATCTTGGCAAAAAGCTTGTGGAACTCCCGCTGCCGAAAATTCCGATTCGCGAAAAGCAGTTGCTTGCCGTGGTCGATTCCGTGGTGGTGAAGGATGAAAATCGTGCTCGTCTCGTCGAAGCCTTTGAACGCGGTTACCGCGACGGTAACGGAATTCTCTACGTGGATTGCGATGGCGAAGAACGCCTCTCGGCCAGTGAAAAGCCCGGCTGCCCGGATTGCGGCTGGTACATGGATTCCGCGCTGAACCCCAAGCATTTCAGTTTCAACACGCACTGGGGCGCCTGCGAAACATGCCTTGGTCTTGGACATTTCAAGGATGGCGAAGAATGCCCCGATTGCCACGGCGAACGCTTGAAGCCTGAATATCTTGCGGTGCGCATCTTGGGCAAGAACATCATGGATGTGCATCACATGAGCATTGCCGAAGCCCGCGACTGGTTTGCGAAAGTCGATTTTGCAAACGAAGAAAATGCGACGTCTGCATCCATCCAGAGTAAAACGACAATTGCCGCGCCGCTCCTCCGCGAAATTATTGGCCGCTTGGACTTCTTGATTAGCGTGGGGTTAGGTTACATTGGCCTTGACCGTGCGGGCGATACGCTTTCGGGCGGTGAATCCCAGCGCATCCGTTTGGCTAGCCAAATCGGTAGCGGCCTCGAAGGCGTCTTGTATGTGCTTGACGAACCGACTGTCGGCCTCCATGAAAGTGATACCGCAAAACTCTTGGATACGCTTTACCGCTTGCGCGACCTCGGTAATACGCTCGTGGTCGTGGAACATGACATCAAGATGATGCAGGCCGCAGACCACATTATCGATATGGGCCCGGGGGCGGGCGATTTCGGTGGCGAAGTCGTTGCCGAAGGATCGCCTGCAGAACTTGCAAAACCATATGCGTTGCAACAATTCCCGCGTAGCGAAACGGTCAAGTTCCTCACCTATTCCACGCCGGTGGCAAACCAGCTGGAACCGGTACGCATCACGGACGATACGGAATTCTATGAATTCAAAAATCTTAACGCTAATAATTTGAAGAACTTGTCTGTAAAATTCCCGAAAAAAGCGGTGAGCGTTGTCTGTGGCGTTTCGGGTTCGGGCAAGAGTTCACTCGTTGTCGATGAAATTTTCCCGGCGCTTAAAAAGCAGTTCCAGGCTCGCGGTCGTAAAAAGCAGAGCGGCGAAGTTTTACTTGTAGACCAGAGCCCGATTTCGGGAACGCCTCGCAGTACGCCGGCGAGTTTCACGGGCGTCTTTGACGATATCCGCAAACTGTTCGCGAAGCTCGAACAATCCAAGATGAAGGGCTTCGATTACGGTCGCTTTAGCTATAACCTTGCGCGAGGCCGTTGCCCTGCTTGCGAAGGCCGTGGCGCCGTCGCTGTCGAGATGCACTTTCTCTCGGACATTTGGGAAACCTGCGAAGTTTGCGGTGGCAAGCGTTACAATCAGGAAACGCTCACGGTCACGTTCAAGGGCAAGAACATTGCCGACGTGCTTGACATGCGCATTGTCGAAGCCTGCGAGTTCTTCAAAGACCAGCCAAAAATTTTGCCGAAGCTTGAATGCCTCCGCGATGTGGGTCTCCCGTATGTGAAGCTTGGACAACCGGTTACGACACTTTCGGGTGGCGAATCCCAGCGCTTGAAGCTTGCTGCGGAACTTTGCCGCCGTCCGGCGAACGAAATGGTTTACCTGCTTGATGAACCTACGACGGGCCTTCATTTGAAGGATATCCAGATCCTTTGGAACCTCTTGCGTAGGCTTTCGGCGCGTGGCGATACGGTCATTGTCATCGAACACCATCCCGATATTATCCGTTTGGCAGATTGGAAGGTCGAATTGGGACCTGTTGGCGGAGCAAAGGGCGGTTACTTGCTCGAAATGGGTGTTAATTCGTCGAAATTTTAGCATCTCTTTTCTAAGAAGAAATTATTTTTCTAGACAAGAAGGTTCTAAAATGACAGGAGTGCTTATGACATTTTCCCGATTGCTTCCGCTTTTGTTGCTGGTTCCGGCGCTTACCATGGCCGACGAAGATCGCAACTTCAAATTGACATCGGAAAATTTTAAAGTCGGTAGCCTCCTGGAGGGAAGTCTTTTGGAAAATGCTTCCAAGAAAGCTATTGCTTTGGACAAATCTTTAGCTATCTCGCAGGAACCGGTCTTCCCATTGCTGCCTAATACGCTTTACCTTCGCTATAAAAAATCCGCTAAGGATTACTTGTGGTTTTCTGGCGAGGCAAAGCCGGAAGAATATAAGAAGCTCCATGCCTTTAGCCTCAAGGGCAATCATTTGACCGCTCGCGAGGTGGTGGGACTCCGTCTTTATGCATCCCGTCAGTATAAAGCCTTCCAGGACGAAGCCGATATCTATTTTGATGCCGAGTATGTTTATTCGCCGCGTGTTGCAAAACTCCTGTTCATGAAGAATGGCAAGTGGCAGGTCTTGAACGAAAGCGTGCATCCGGGTTTGGTGCAAATCAAGACCGATGAAAAGAATTTGGAAGTTGTGTCTCTGAATTCAAAGATGAAGGCGGGAACGAGGGCAATCTATCCTGCTGAAAATGGTGTTTATTTCTTTTCGTTCAGCGCTCCGGGTAAATTCCCGTATGTCGATGCGGGTGTGCTTAAGCCGGGTGAAGTGCTCACGTTCAATGTGAAGTTCCCGGAACCGGATTCCGTTGTTGTGCTTTCAAGTTCGGGGGCGGCGGTTCCTGAAGTTGTTGCGGCATCTAGTTCGAGTGAGGCGACTCCTGAAGCTGTAGCTACTTCTAGTTCCGCTCTTGCTGATTCAGTCGCTGGTTCTTCTAGCTCGAATGCATCCGTGGAAATTCCTGATTTTGATGCTGCTGTTTCGAGTTCAAGTGTGGCGTCTTCGGAATCGAAGGCCCCAGCGCCGTTGCTTTCTGTTACGCTTGAACAGGTGCAGGCTCTTCAGGTGCTCGAAGAAGCTGAATCGCTTTATGATATCTTCTCAGCCGATGTCGACAAGAATTTCACGCGTATAGACACGACTGAATTTTCCAAGTTCTATCCTTCGATTATCCCCGCCGAATCGCTTGGACTTAACAATTCGGGAAAGGTCTATCGCGATTATGTGAAGCATTATAATTTGAAACGTAGCGAAGCGCAAAAAATCTGGCGAGAAAAAAAGTTGGGCGAAGTTAGCGCGATCTATAAGGCTTTCCATGCAAAGTTCGATAGCTTGCAGATGCTCCCGATTGAAATTAACATGTTGCCTGCCGCGGTGGAAAAAATCATGAAGGTCGTTGACACAACCGCTGCGTCCACTGACACGTCAAAGAAAACTTTAGATTCTTGCAAAATCGAATCGTTGGGGCTTCGCTTTGGTACGGACCACAATCGTGTTGAGGTTTCTTGGAAGGGCGTGGTTGATGGTTTTTCGATGGATTCACTTGTGAATCTATTTGCCAATGGAGACTCTTCCCTTGTGACTACGCTGTTTCTTGTGAATAACAAACCGGTGTGGGTGTTCAAGGAAGGTGCTTTGGTTGGGCGTTACCAGTATCGCTATGGCAAACTTGGATTCCGTGTGGGCGATTCCCTTTATTTTGGCAAGGGTAAATTTACTTTGCCGAAGCATATTGCTATTGAAAAAGAAGTTGTGGATTGGCTCAAGTCCAGAGGGCCTGAATCGTCTTCGTCAGTTGTTGCCAGTTCTTCTTCTAAAGTGGTGGATACCGTAAAGTACGAACCGAAGTTTAATGTTGTTGAACATCCTTCTCGTGGAACCGTTGCTATTATTGATTCGGGTTCGTTCCGCTATCGTGGTAAGGTTGTGTCGATGTCTCCGTTTGCAATTCATACAACCGAAGTGACGCAGGAATTTTATCACAAAATTATGGGCCTCTTGGATTCGACAAAACGTAATTCCGATAGATCGGCATTCAAGGGGCCGAACAAGCCGGTCCAAAATATCACTTGGGAAAAGGCGCAGTATGCCTGTAAGGTCCTTGGTGGTGACTTGCCGACCGAGGCTCAATGGGAATATGCTGGCCGCGCTGGTAGTAACGATGGAGTCCCGTGGACGATGGACGATGTAATGAGCGTTAGTAAGTATGCTATCTTTGCAGAAAATTCTTTCAAGGTCGGTAAGAAAAATGAAGCTTATGGCCCGCATGATGTGGCAACGAAATCTCCGAATGCATGGGGACTTTATGACATGTCGGGCAACGTAACGGAATGGACCCGCGACAATTACTTTGCGATTACGTTCACGATTGAAAGTTCAAATCCGACGGGATCTTTCTTGGGAACGAACAAAGTAATTAAAGGCGGCTCTTGGAAGGATAAAGTCAAGAAATTGAACATGACATACCGCGATGATGAAGATCCACGCTATTGGTCGGATTACATTGGCTTCCGCTGTGTGTTCCCGCTCGAACGAATTGTTCAGGAAAAGTAATCATGAGTAATAATTCCAATAAGGAAAAAAGCCTTTTTAAGAAGCTTACGGCACTTCCGTATTTGCTGGTGTTTCTTGCTTTGTTGATGCCATTGGCTAGTGTTTCTTGTTCGGCTAAGGACGACAGCAAGCCTATTGCGGAGATGACGTTTTATCAAGTGGCTTCGGGGGTTGACCTCGATAAAGCACTAGCGGACCCTGCGCTTGGACAAATGCACCGCATGGTCAAGGAAAACCCCAAGGTTTTGGACCGTTTCAAGGTGCAGATGCCGAATTTCCCTAAAATGGAACCGGTTCACCATCTGTACGGTATCCTCGCTGCGGTATTCTTGGCAGCGGTGTTTGCTTGGATAGTGCCGCTGGCTTCTACGGTGATGGGGCTTTTGTCGATGGTCTCGCTGTGGTCGCTTTTGATGAAGCTTTCGCAGATTAGCGATATGCTAGGGATTCCGCTATTGAAAGTTCAGGCTGGAATTGGCCTTTATTGCGCTAGTTTCTTGATTTTGATAGGAACAGCGATGAATATAGCGACTCTAGTACGCCCGGCAGTTATCGCCCGCCGTAGCCGAAAAAAGAAAAAGTAAACAAAAAGTTTACAAAATATAAATACAAGGATCCGACGAGAGTCGGGTCCTGTTTCTTTTTTAAATGTTTTTTTAAGTTTACAATCCTGATATCAAGAATTGTCTTTTTTCTCAACGTGTGACCAGTGTCAAAAGTATGAAAAAAAACAGAAAATGGGCAAAAATAGGTATGATTAGAGGGGATTCTTTTTTGTATAGGAAATTTTAAATTTTGCATTGTGTTGGGGATTATCTTAAACTTTTGTTTACGATAACGGGTTGATTAGGTGCGTAACCTTAAAACTTATGATGCTTGGAGTGGGTATCAAAATAAATATTATGGCAGAACAAGAAAAAGTTACAGCATCGGGTTTGTCTTCGGTTCCGACCACTCGGGACAGTGAAGAAATTTCCTTACAGGAAATATTTCTCCTCCTTTGGAGAAATAGAAAAGCCATTATCACATGCGTCTTGGTTGCCGCAGTGATCGGAGCTTTTGTTGCTCAGTGGACTCGTCCTGTATATTCTAGTGACGTGCTCCTTCAGGTGAACATGAAGGGCAATAGCAGCAAGTCGACTAAGGCTATGGGCGAAATGGGTGAAGTTTTGGAAATGGCTAGCCCGACCGACGCCGAAATTGAGCTCATCAAGAGCCGTTTGGTTCTGACTACGGTTGCTCAGGAGGAACACCTCCATCTGTCTGCCCAACCGATAGGTTTTTGGAATCGCCTGCTGCATATGGAAGGCCGTATGGATCTGGATTCATTGCAGATTCCGGCTGAATTGCGCACCGAAAAGTGGTATGCTGTGGCTGATGGCGAAGATGGATATTCCGTAATCGCTCCGGATGGCAAAAAAATTCTTGATGGAAAGGTTGGGGAAATTTGCAAGGCCGCCTATGCTGGTGATTCCCTGGTCATTCGTGTGAAGTTCTTGCTTGCTCGTGAAGGACAGGAATTCATCATTGCTCAGGGGTCTTCGCTGAAAGCTGGCCGCGCTTTGAGGGGTGCTTTGGGTGTGGCAGAACAGGGTAAAAAGACAGGTATTATTTCCGTTCATTTTAGCCACCGCTATCCAGATCGCGCCGCTTCCATTTTGAATACCATTGCTAAGACTTATCTGCGCCAGAACGTTGAAATGCGTAGTGCTGAAGCCGAAAAAACGCTTGAATTTTTGGAAAGCCAGTTGCCGATGGTCAAGGCTAAGCTTGATAGTGCTGAAAAGGTTTTGGCCGATTATCGCTATAAGATTGGCTCTATTGACATGAATGGCGAAACCAAGGCCCATATTTCGAAAGAAACGGAACTTAAAAGACAAATTCTTGAAATGGAACAGAAAAGACAAGCTGCAATGCGTCTTTTCAAGGCCGAACATCCGAGTGTCGTGACGCTTTCTAGACAGTTGGGCAAATTGCGCTCTGAATTGAATATGCTTAAGAAGAGCGCTCAAAAGATGCCTCTCACGCAGCAGGAAGTCGCTCGTTTGCAAGAAGAAGTGGCCGTGAATAACGAAATCTACACGAACATGCTCAACAATATCCAGCAGTTGCGTGTGGTGCGTGTCGGTGAAGTGGGTAACGTGCGTATTGTCGATTTGGCTCAGGTTGAATCGATGCCGTCCAAGCCGAAGAGAAAGAAGATTTTCCTTATTGCTGTCGCTGCAGGCTTTTTACTGGGTGTATTCTACGCTTACTTGATGTATTTGCTCAAGAACGGCGTTCGTAGCGCTTCTGAAATTGAACGCGAAACGAAAATGAATGTGCTCGTGAAGATCCCGAAGTCCCACAATAAATTGCTCGGCAAACGTGGAAAAATGCGCCAAAACATGCCATTTGTGCTGCAGAGAACCGAAGACCAGGTGACGGAATCCTTCCAGTCCATGATGACGGCGATCAACTTCTCGTTCTCGCACAAGGAACACTCCGTAATCCTCGTGATGGGTCTGATTTCTGGCGTGGGTAAGAGCTTTGTCTCTCAGAATCTTTCTGCCATTGCCGCCACTAGCGGCAAAAAGGTGCTGTTGATTGATGCTGATATGCGTCGTGGCTCTGTTCGCACTGGTGGCGCCGGACTTGCAGATGTGCTTGTCGGAAAGAAAACTTTGGATGAAGCAGTTCAGCAGAAATACGACAAGAATATGTTCGTGCTTAACGCTGGCAAAACCAACATGACGGCTTGTGGTTTGCTCCGTAGCGATGCCATGGACAACTTGCTTAAGGAAGCTCGCCAGAAGTATGATTTGGTTATCGTTGACACTCCGCCCTTAAGCTTGGTGACCGATGCCGAATTGATCTGTCCTTTAGCCGATTACTTGCTGTTTGTGCTCCAATATGGCAAGCATCGTATGGATGACATTAAGGAATCGCTCTCGAAGATTGTGCGCTATTCCGGAAAGCAGGGTGCTATTGTGTTGAACCAGTATGAATATGAACCGGGTCATTACGGTTACTATGAAAAGGAATACAACAAGCAGCAACCACAGGATTATAAGCGCTTTTCGTTTGCATCTTTATTCTTCTTATTAGGCTCTAGATTTGGAGGTAGACAATGATAAACATGAAGGTAATCTCTGCATTTGCTTTCGCTCTCGCTATGGCGGGAACATCGTTTGCTGCCGATGAAGAAGTAATCGGCAAGTATGGCTCCATTACGGTTAAGAAAATTCACGGTGAAGCCAAACGTAATAGCTGGGAAACCAAGTCGGATAAAGTTGTCGCCTATATTGACGATAGTTCCGATGAAGTTCCTGTGATTTCTGAAGATGTACAGGTGGACTCTGTTTATTATAGCCGTGTGTTTAAGAATAATGTTAGATCGACGATAATGCTTCCTTTTAGCGTTCCAACATGGAAACTTCAAAGTTTTGGAGTATATTCTTTTGTGTCTTTAAAAAAGGATCAGTATAACAATACTCAATATAGCGTATATGTTCAAGAATATTCTAGTACATTAGAAGCTAATACTCCATATATTGTTATATCAACTAAGCCTGAAGACAATGTTATTTCTTTTAGTATAGAAAATTCTGGGATAAATAAAGTAACATTCAATACTACGACTAATTCGCAACGTAAGACGTTTCAGAATGATGATGGCTATAACTGGGAAATCATTGGAACCTATGAACGCATAGATTTTAAGAATCCTAAGGGTGTCTATGGTTTTGCCGCTAAGGAGAAAGATGATGGTACGAAATTAGGCGATTTTAAGAGGGCTACTTGCAGCGAAAAGAGCTGCGCCTATATCAGACCTTTTAGAGCCTTTTTAAGATGCACTTTGCCTGCCGCTATAAAAGGGTTGGCGAAATCTGCGGATGATGCTGTTAGCTTGGATAATTTACCAGAAACAGTTGAAGTTCGTGTCATTAATGCTGATAGCAGCACAACTTCCCTTGGCAAGCTTAATACATATACAGGTGAATTTGTTTCGAATGACAACCGTTGGTACGATATGAAGGGTCGTTTGCTTCAGCATAAGCCGACTGCAAAGGGAACTTATTTCCATAACAGGAAAAAAGTAGTCATTAAGTAGGAGTGGCTGAATATGAATATCAAAGTCGAAAAGAGAAAATATACGCCGCCATGCATGAAGCTCGTGCAACTGACACGAGTGTCTAACCTGCTTAGTTCATCAGAATTTAGTGACGATAGTGGCGTTGATTTCGAAGATCTCGGCGAAGGTTATGACGACGAATTTGGTTAACGAAATTCTCCATTGAAGAAAGCTGAAGAAAGGTCGCGAGAAATCGCGGCCTTTTTTTACAATGTCATTTCAGCGTTTTGAGGGTTTGTTGCATAAGCAGTCGGCGATAAAGTCTAAGTTCTTCCTACTGTCTACTAACCACTGCGGCGAAGCCGCTACACATTGAACAAGAAGTACATGATGTCGCCATCCTGCACGAGGTATTCCTTACCTTCCGTGCGGACAAGCCCTGCTTCCTTCGCTGCGTTCCAGCTGCCGTGCTTGAGGAAGTCGGCGTAGCTCAAAGTTTCTGCGCGGATGAAGCCGCGTTCGAAGTCCGTGTGGATAACGCCTGCGCACTGCGGGGCCTTGAAGCCTGCGTGGAATGTCCAGGCGCGGCATTCCTTTTCGCCTGCGGTAAAGAACGTGCGGAGACCGAGGATTTCGTAACCCTTGCGAACGACAGAGTCGAGGCCGGATTCGGTCATGCCGAGTTCCTTGAGGAAGTCAGCCTTGTCGGCCGGTTCCATGGCAGAGAGTTCTTCTTCGATCTTGCCGCTGATGACAATCACGTCGTGACCGTGCTTGGAGGCGTATTCTTTAAGCTGGTCCACGTAGGCGTTACCCGTGAGGATGTCGTCTTCCTTGACGTTTGCGCAGTAGAAGAGCGGCTTTGCGGTGAGGAGACCGAGGTCTTTCACGATGCCTTCCATTTCTTCGCTGTCGTGCATCACGGTGCGTGCGGCGTGGCCTTCTTCCATGCTCTTCTTCAAGAGTTCACAAGCGGCGAGGCGAGCCTTTGCTTCGGCGTTACCGGTACGTGCAGACTTGGCTTCGGTAGCAAGGCGCTTTTCGACAGTGTCCAAGTCCTTGAGGATAAGTTCCGTTTCGATCACTTCGACGTCGCGGATCGGATCGACAGAACCGTTCACGTGGATGATGTTTTCGTCGTCAAAGCAGCGCACCACTTCCATGATAGCTTCGCATTCGCGGATGTGGGTGAGGAACTGGTTTCCGAGACCTTCGCCCTTGGAAGCGCCCTTTACAAGACCTGCGATATCGACAAATTCTGTAACGGCCGGGACGATGGATTTCGGGTTATAGACTTTCACAAGTTCATCGAGACGAGCATCCGGGACGCTGACCATGCCGACGTTCGGGTCGATGGTGCAGAACGGATAGTTTGCGGATTCTGCGCCTGCGTTGGTGATTGCGTTAAAGATGGTGCTCTTGCCCACATTGGGGAGGCCTACGATGCCACATTTAAAACCCATGATAATCTCCGATTTTTAGCGGTTCTTGCCGCCGTCTGTTTTTTGCGATGTAAAGTTAGAAAAAAGTAGCTCATCTGCAATTATCTGTGGGGCTGTAAAATCAAAATTCGTCGTGAGAATGGAGGCGTCGGCCAAGGATGGGGAGGGTGCAGGGAGGGGCCCGTGCGGCCTTCGCAACTCCGAGCTTGGGCCCCGCCCGCATGACGTTCTTTTTTGCGTTTAAAAAGGATTTTAGCCATTGATTCAAAAAATCCCTTGTGGCGGGCCACGTGAAAATCTAAATTTACGCCCGTTTTTAGGTGTTGTATGGCAACGGATTCGTTAAAGACGAACATGGATATGTTGAACGGCCCTCTCGGGAGAAAAATCCTGAGGTTTGCCATTCCGTTGGCCGCGACTAGTATTTTGCAACAGCTGTTCAATGCCGCTGATGTTGCCGTGGTGGGGCAGTTCGCAGGCGACAAGGCGCTAGCCGCAGTCGGTGCGAATACGTTCGTCATCAATTTGCTCATCAATCTGTTCGTGGGCATTTCTGTCGGGGTGAACGTGGTGGTTGCCAATTCCATCGGGGAACGCAGTTACCGTTCGGTGACCCGCAGCGTACACACGTCGGTGATGGTCTCGTTCTTTAGCGGAATTTTCCTTTCGTTTGTCGGCATCTTTTTTGCAAGGCCGATTCTTTCGGCGGTTTCGACACCTTCGGACATTTTGGACATGGCAGTGCGTTACCTGCAAATCTATTTTGCCGGAATGCCGTTTGTAATGCTGTTCAACTTTATCGCAGCGATTTTGCGCGGCAAAGGCGATACGAAGCGTCCGCTTTATGTGCTGATGGTTGCAGGTGCTGTGAATGTCGTTTTGAACTTGATTCTCGTAGCGGGCTTTGGCCTTGGTGTGTCGGGCGTTGCGATTGCGACTGTTTTTGCCAATGCCATTAGCGGACTTACGTTGATCTATTTCTTGCTCCATGAAGTGGGACCGTTCAAGCTCGAATTTTGGAAGCTCCGCGTGACGCCGCTTTTCTTGAGCCGCATTATGCGCGTGGGTTTGCCGTCCGGGCTTCGCGGTGTTGTGTTCTCGTTTAGCAATGTGTGCTTGCAGTCGGCCATAAACAGCTTGGGGTCTGCAACGGTGGCGGCTTCTGCTGCGGCCCTCAATTACGAATTCATTGTGTATTACTGGCTCAATTCGTTCTCGCAAGCTTGCGTGACTTTTGTGGGGCAGAACTACGGCGCGAAAAACATGCCCCGTTGCCGTAGCGCAGTCCGCTGGACGCTCTTGCTGGGCTGCGTCTCGACGATTGTCTTGAGCGCGCTTTGCTGCATTTTTGCCCATCCTTTGCTGTCCGTATTCACTTCTGATTCAGAGATTATTGAAATCGGTTCTATCCGCATGTACGTGGTGGTGGGGCTCTTGTTCATCAATGTCTTCTTGGATGTATTTTCGAGTGCGCTTTCGGGAATGGGGCGTTCGCTTGCTCCGGCGCTTACTTGTGTCGCTGGCGTGTGCGGAATTCGCATTCTTTGGGTATTCTTTGTGTTCCCGCAGTATAAATCGTTCGCTTCTCTCATGGTGATTTACCCAATTAGCTGGGTTGTGACCATATCAGTTCTTGTGGGGCTTTATTTCTACTACGTAAAGCACACAAAGTTCTAGGCTCCTTAGAACTTGTTCCGCATGTGCAAAAACAGCTCAAATGCTGCTATTTTGCGAAAATTTAATTGTAAATGTTTGTTTTCGGACTTGCCCGTTTGGGCGGCATTGCCAATTATTTGACATTTTGTCAATGAACGGATTTGGTGCTTTGGGGTAAAAATCCCCAAATAAACATAATTTACGGGTATCCAATACACAGCCGATTTGGGATTGAATTCGATAGTATCAATTAGTGTTGGAGAATTGATGCTTTTGTATCGGGTGGAGACTCGGATCACTCTTCTTCATGATAATACTAAAGTGACCTTGGCCGAACAGAGTTTTCAATCCCAAACGGCCTTTTTTGCCCCCTTCGAGGGGGCTTTTTAATTGCCGTTTAAACTGCGTTTACAGCAAGTCGTCGAGGTTTATCCCGTACATCTTCACGTTGTCAATCCACACGTCGGAACCGTTGTAGACGAATATCGTGAAGCGCGTAATTTTGTTGCGGGTGACTTCCCAACCATGGTAGCTCTTGCCATCGGCGTTGGTGAAGTCTTTGGGAGTGACCGCTACGCGAGTCCATTCCTTATTTACGCTTCCTTTGTACGAAGTCTTGTAGTTCGTGTCGGATTCGACAATTGTTTCAAGCACAATTTCGAAGTCGCCATCACCCTTGATCCAAACTTCTACAGAATCGAGCTTGCTCAAGTCGTGCTGGTGTTCTGCAATGCGGGTGCCGATAACAACGTAGCGTCCCAACTTGTTGGCCTGGTATTGCACGTGGAGCACGTTCTTCCCGAAAATGGAACTGTCGGCTTTTTCAATACCGTTTGTAGGTGTCTTGTCGAGATCGTTTTTGACCGTTGCGCTGTCGTGCGGCTGGATGTACCAATCGTACTTGTTTTTTAACGGTGCCGGAAGTGCGTTATATTTGGTGCCACTTTCGAAGTTTAATATAGTGACGCTGTTGAGCGCATTCACGAGGGAATCGCTGAGGCCTTTCCAGACGTTCACATCCTTGAGCTTTTCGGCATTCTTGTCGCCCCAGGTGAGCATCCACGGCCTTACGGTATCTGCGGCGTTTTCGACGCGGATGTTGAGCGTGGCGCTGTTGATGGTTGTATCCCAGCCGTCAATTTCGAACGGGAGGAGGTTCCCGCTGCCATCGTAAAGGCGGATGTCGCTTCCGTCCTTGGCTGCTTTCTTGAAATCGAAGTTGTCTTCGGTCAATCGCAACACCAGTACAGTCGGGAAACTGAGCGGGCGCATCCAATCCGAAATCAGTTCGGAAGGCATAAAGCGGATTGAGTTTTCGGGAATGACTTTGTTCGGATTCTCGATGAGTCCGAGGTCAATCGTATCGTTCGTTGTAACCGTTGCTGATGTCTGACCGATGGCGCCCATGTCTTGAGCGTCCCAAGCACTGACCGTGAGGTTTCCGCATGGCGCCTTACGGATGACGAACTGCCCCAGAGAATCGGTCTTGACAATTTCGTTGGTGCCTTGGATAGCAACCCAGGCGTAGTTGGCGGAGTCCGGCAAATCTACAAGACCCTTGACCGCTCCAACGGCTTCGAGTGAAGCGCTGTCGAGCGTGTACTCGTGGTTGAGATTGTTCAGCGTGTACTGCAAGACGATGGAGGAATCGCCCTTGGTAAAGTTGATGATGTACGAACCGTTCTGGTGTTTGTCGATGTGGACCCAACCGTTGGTATCTGTTGTGCCTTGGTAAGTGTAATTGACAGAATTCGTTTCGGTGGTGTCGGCGACGTACCAAGAGGGGAGCACCTGGTAGCGCACGTTTGCGGCTGGCGTCCCTTCGTTAAAAATTCGAATGGCGATGGCGTTTTCGATTTCCGTCGTATTCCCGGCAGAGTCGTTGCCTAATCCGCAGGCAGCGAGAATTCCAAAGGGAACCAAATAAAGAAGCTTGTTAAAATTTTTCATTTTATTTTTCCTTCTTTTTATTGAGTGCGACGGGGAATAAGGCGAGGTTCAACTGCATTACACGATCGGGTACGATGCACTTATCGACTCGAATCTGGATTTCTTTACGGAATTCCTTGAGCATCTTTTTGAGGTCTTCGAAACCTTTAGCGTCGACGGCCATGGTGATTGTCGAAATGTCTCGGTTTTCTGGCGGAATTTCGTTCAAAGAACGGATGCCAAACTGCATGACCTTCGAATGGAAACTGCGGATTGCTTCGGCCTTTTCGGCGCCTTGAACCGTGATGTGCGGGTCGGCGAGGCGGACTTTGCTGTTATTGTTGATGGGCTGGATAAAGCCGAGCGATTTTAGAATTTCGATGCTCTCTTGCGCTTGTTCTTCGGTGATGGGCGGAATGACGCTGTTGGCGATTTCCGGAATGTCCACATTGCCGTGTTTCACTTCGATGAGCGCTCTCACGACAATGGTCCACCAGGCGCTAAGATACTTGAGTTCGTTATCTTTGAGTAGATGACGCTTGACATCGCGCAACTGGAACGCCTTTTGCAGAATTTCCGCTTTTGTTTTTTCGGATTTCGTGCGCGAGGCGACGATTAGTAAATCGAAATAAGCGGCCCCGCGACCATCGAGCCCGAGCATTTTTTTTGCGGCGGGAACTGCATGGACGGGAAGATTTCGCTTTTTTTGAACTATATAATAAGCGTGACTTGAATCCAAGCCAAGCGTCTTGCCGAGAGTGCTAAAGGAATACAAGGAGTTGTGCTTTTTGTGCTCCAAGTAGTAATCCTTGATCATATCTCGGTAATCATCGTAATCAAAGATTTCTGCCATAACCAAACCTAAACTAAATATACTTTAAAATTTGTTGGAGGGAGGCGTGTGAGTAATTAGTAAGCAGTGGTTTCGTGGGCTGATGGGCGAAATTTACTAGAATTGTAAAGTCAAATAAACGGAAGTTGCATTGTGAAAAAATTTTTGTTATTACTTAGCCTTATTTTAGTAGCTGTGCTTTTTGTATCGTATTCAAAGAAAAAAGCGGAATTCGAAAAGTACGAAGCCATGATTGCAGAAACTAATGCTTGCCTTGCTGCAGGCGATTGGAAATGTGCCGAGGAAAATGTTCGCGAACTTTTGAAGTCAGAACCGAACGATACAAATTTGCAGTTGCATATGGCAGGCATTCTTTTTGAGCAGGAACGTTATCAGGAATGTATTCGCTATATTGAAACTTTGAATTTTAAACATAAGGATTTAGATTACCTTGTTGAAAAGTCAAATCTTTTGGAACAGGAAATGGCGCAACTGGGCGTTGAAAAGTCCATGCATTTCCGTTTGGAATTCGATGGCGGCCCCTCCAAGAAAGATGTGATGGAAGCGCTTGCCGTTTTGGAAGTCGCCTACGATTCAATTAGTAATTTGTTCGACTTTATGCCCGAAAATAAAATGTGCTTGGTGCTGTATCAGGATAAGGAATATCAAGGTGTGGGCCCGCGCCCTGATTGGGTGGCTGCCGTGTTCGATGGAAAGTTGCGTGTGCCCGTGAACTTGATGGCGTATCGTGAAGTTTATCGCCCGGTGCTGTTTCATGAATTAACTCACGCGTTTGTGCGTTCTATGACGCAGGCAAAGGTCCCGCTTTGGATGAACGAGGGAATTGCTCAAGTCATAGATGCTTCGCATAATAACGAAGAACGCCCGGCGGGATCATACCCAAGTATTGAATCGCTCACGGAATCGTTTGTAGATGAATCGAATACGGAAAAAGCGACGAAATTTTATTGGTTTTCTAGGCGAATGGTCGAGGAACTTTTGTGGCGCGATGGCGGCGGCCCGGAGGCTTTCCGCAATTTTGCAAAATGCTTGCAGGACTTGCGCAAACTTGGGACGGATGGCGCATTGCAAAAGTATTACGGAACAAACGCTAAAGATTTGTTGGAATCGATTCGGTGAGAATCGTGTTGGATTGTACGATGGTGGCGGCAATGAAAAACATTGTGATTTTGGCGACTGGCGGAACGATTGCTGGCGCAGGCGAACAAGGTAAAGATATCGGCTATAAGTCGGGCTCTATCAAAGCGCAAACGTTGATTGATGCGGTCCCTGAATTGAAAAATGTGGCAAACATTTGCGTGGAGCAGTTTTGCAATATCAATTCGGACGATGTTACTTCTGAAATTTGGATTGCTTTGGCGAAGCGGATTCAGGAACTTTCGCAACGCGAGGATGTGGACGGTTTCGTGATTATGCACGGAACCGATACGATGGAAGAAACCGCATTTTTCTTGAGCTTGACGCTAGGTGCGGGGGCGAATTGTAAAGAACAAATTGCCGCACAAAATGCTGCGAAACCGGTGGTTCTGACAGGCTCGATGCGCCCCGCAACTGCTGCAGAACCCGATGGCCCCGCGAATCTCCTCTTTGCCGTAAAAAGCGCGGTAGCCCTGTCATGCCAGAATCCTGTCATCCTGGAGCCAAAGGCGATAGGATCCAGTGCTGTTTACGTAGCCTTCGCAGGCAAACTCATGGACGCCCGCACTGTGCAAAAAATCCATGCGAACGATTTGGACGCATTCTCGTCATTCTCGACCGAAGGGAGGGAGTCCATTATTTCTCGTTTCGACGTTTCCTCTTTGCGTTCCCTCCCGCGCGTCTCCGTCCTTTACTTTAACGCCGATGCTGATGCCGACCTTTTGCACTTTGCCGCAGAACGCTCGGCTGGGCTTGTGATTGCTGGTGCTGGCGCTGGAGAATTTTCGCTGTCATGGGCTGCAGTCATTGCAGAAATCGTCGCGCAAAAGAAAATCCCGGTGGTCATTTCTACGAGAATCAATCGCGGTTGCATTGTGCCGGAGCAACTCCTTGTTTCCGGAACGATTGCTGCTTATGATTTGCCACCCGCAAAAGCGGCGGTGCTATTGCGGCTTGCTTTAACTGTAACGAATGATTCCGCGACAATACAGGAATTCTTTCGAAATAGCGTCGGGTGAATGCTGAACCTCTCTTTATTCGAATAAATTGAAAGTACTTGATTTATTTAATTGTTTTCTATTCTAATAGAGGTTATATTTATGAATAAAGGATAGGGAATAGAGATGAAATTCGGTGACCATATAGGGAGAATATTTTTGCTGGTGGGTGTGCTGTCCGGTGTAATTTATGCCGGTGTAATAAAAATACCCATGGGTGCCGAGGATATTTTTCCGTGCTATAAGGCAGATGGCCGTACCTGCAAAGTCGTCAATTATGCCAGTTCGTCTGACATGCCGATGGATGGTGAACTAGCCTTTGTTGGAAACAAGATGGATTGCCTGTATGCTGATGGCAGGGCGTATATTATCGCGCGGAGCAATGCGCCTGAACAGATTCACGATTCCGTATTTTGGGGGACAACTTCGCGTTGTTATGACGATAACTGGAATTGTGGGAATCTTGGCGATAGCGTCGAGATTCCGCGATATACAAAAAAATCTGGACTCTATTTCCATTCCTGCAAGAATTCGGTCGCGACGGCCAAGGGGTGTAAACCTGTTGAAAATGGCTTGGAAATTCTTGTGACGGATGAAATGAAAATGGTGCCGATGACGCGTGCGGCGCTCTTCTATTATTTTAAAGCCCGCCAAAAGAAGAACTTCAATTCCTTGATGGAATGGCTCCTGAAAAATGATAAGATGGACGGTTTCTTCCAGACGTTGCCGTGGGGACTCAAAGAAGAAGATTTAATTCGTGCGGGCAATCTCGCGGTTCCCGGTGTGACAGAATTGAATTTCTATTTACGCGACAAGAAAGTAGAAAGCAAAAGTTATCAGAAGGGGAACATCAAGTCGTTTGGCGAGTTGATGAATTCCTGCAAGGAGTGGGGTAAATCTCATGAAACTCCGTAACGTTTGCTTGGTTTGCCTTTGGTTGGCGTTGCATGCGTTTGCGGCATCGCCCCGCGTTGCGGAATACTGCGCCGAAATTGTAGACGACAGTACGTATCGCCCCTTGTTGATCAAGGATCTGGATGAACCTATCAAGGATTGGATTTATCCGGATTCAATTCCCTGTGAGCGTACTCCATGTCGGGCAAGATGGGAAACGGAGAGTAAGGTCTTTTTCCCGTACGATATTGAATGCCGTGAAGATGGTCTGTTGGCCGGCTTGTTTGGCGGTGGCGGAGGAGGGCTTGCGTTTTGTACGCATTGTCCGAAGAGGCCGATAAAGTTACAACGAATAGAGAAAATCAAATTGTATGGCAGCAAAGATATGAATGGTTGCTGTCGAGGTTTGCAAAAAGATGAATTCAGCAGGAGAACTTTTCACCTGCGCAATGCTCGTGAAACCCTGAAGGCTTTTTATGGCATGCCATTTTGGGGAAAGTGGAGTGGCGAATGGGAAACCAACGGCAACGGGAATCTTCCGCCGATGGAACGTGATTTTCCTGCAAAGTTGGTTGGCGAATGTAACGATACGATTCCTGCTGTAGAGTACTGCGTGAGCGGTGGAAAGAATGTGGAACTTCATCTGGTTGACTATTACGACGTGTTGCCGCGGCTATTTTTCAGCGATGGAAATAACGAAAAGGATGATGAAGAAAATGAAGATGCGAACAAGATGATTTGCGAAGGAACCATGCGCGTTGAAAAATCATACGAGATGGATTTTGGAAAATACGGGAAAAGAACGTTGGCACATTTTGTGGAACAGGACACTTGCCATTTGACAAATATTATCGCAACAGAGGTCTATATTCCAATTCCCAAGTTTATCGGTGCCGATGTACTCAAGGGAATACCTGCAAAAAGTCTGTATGGGAAACGCATCCCCATATCGTCGAAGAATATTTTGAATTGCAATTTCGATACCGTTGAAAGGAATGTCCAATTCTATGCCCGCATCGGTGGTAAATGTGGTAAGCTGGATTTGCTGAAAAAAGAGAAAATGAACATCTTTGAATATGAGCAAATTGAAGATATTCGGCACCATACGGAGAATATGGTTCATTGGATTTCGTGCGGAGATGATTTTGTTTGCCCGCTGAGCTGCATTGAAGTGAAGGACATGTTGCCATGAGACGGAAATGCTTGTCGCTTTTGTTTGTTCTTTCTTGTTCCCTTTTTGCGAATGGGGCGTCAACGGCTCATTTTTGCGTCGACTACTTTGAAAGAAACGATGAAAGCTACAGCTTGATAGTGGCTTCAACTCGCGGCCTTTTGCCTGATTCAAAATGGAAGTGGCCAGATTCGATTGCTTGCGGAGATGTTTTTTGGGAAAATAAACTTGTTCTGAATTACAAGGACGAAGAAATAGTCTTTAATGCAGATTATGATACAACTTCTGAAAATTTAAGCTGTAAAATTTGCAATAGCGATGACCGCTTACGGAAAAGGGGAGTATTCCCGCCGTCCATAGATTTTTTGAAGGCGCATGAGTATTACTCTTCTTTTGAAAGGGAGAATAAGTCGCCAATTGATTCGGCTTTTGTTAGAGACCTTTATGGGAAAAAGATCAAAGCGGAATGGAATAGTGCGCTTTCGTGTTCGTGTCCTTCTTATAGGGCGCCAGTCTTGAAAACGACTTTGAATATTGTAATTGATGGAGAATGCCCTAAGAAAAAGCCGATTGCGGAAACACAAAATGCGGCCGTAGAAAATAAGCCATCCGTAGAGGATACTGTTGTTGAAAAAACTGTTGAGACGGATTCACTAGATGAGGGAACCTGGGTGAGCTCGGAATGTTCTTCTTGCTTGGACAAGTGCGTTTCGGATGAAGAAGAAAAACTTCCGGAGATGGCGGCGGGAATGTTCCCTTGCTATTGGGAGGACGCTACCCGTGAAAATCATCAGGTTCATTTCTATGGTAGTTCCAAGCAAATGAATATGGCGGATAAGCCGGAAGGATTGGTAGAGAACATGGAGTGCTTTGACGTGAATGGGGAACGTTTTTTGGTGTTCGGGACTAATGTTCCCAAGCAGTATTATTCAGAGCTCAAGCGAGGCTATTGGTTCTTGCCCTCATGTTATGAAAGTGTGAATGATTTTGAAAAAATGAAACCTCGGGAAAAGCCCTTCTATTTTTGCGAAAAAGAATCGGCTCCTGGTGGCTGTAAGGCGGTAGCGCACGGAATAGACATCGTGTTCGATGTGAATGGAAAATTCAGCGGTTGGGATCGCAAAGTTTTGTGGTTGTATGCAAAACTGATGGAATCTGGTGATGCTTATTCATTTATGCGTGATGTGAGATATGGTGATTTGAATAAGGTCATGCTGCCTGCAAATATGTCGGAAAAGGTCTTGTTTGAAATCGGTAATGATGCAGCACAGAAGACTGCGGGCATGGCGTTCTATCGCGGAACTCAGAAAGTGGGTTACGAAAAATTTAGCCGGAAGCAACTGACATCGCTAAAGGAAGCTCTTGGAAAATGCAAAGCGTGGAAATAGGGAAATTGGTGATGAGTGATTTTATAGCAATTAGGCGCTGAAAAAGTTTGAACTTTGGTCAATTTCGGTGATAATATCGTTTTTTTGTTGCTATATTGATTAGTGTTATTTTGAATTTATGTTGTATATACTTTAGCGTCAATTTGATATATGAAATTTCTCATCCAGCGAGTCACTAAGGCTCAAGTCGATATTGAAGGTGAAACAGTCGGAAAAATTGATGGCAAGGGATTACTTGTGCTGATTGGCGTTGGCGAGGGCGATACTCGCGAAGTTGCCGACCGATTCATCAAGAAAATGCTTGCGCTCCGCATTTTTGCCGACGAAAACGGAAAGACGAACCTCTCCATCAAAGATGTGGGTGGCTCGCTTTTGCTTGTTTCGCAATTCACGCTTTATGCGAATTGCAATAAAGGCAACCGTCCAACGTTTAACGGCGCAGGCAATCCGACACTAGCCAATGAACTTTACGAGTACATCATTGAACAGTGCAAAAAAGAAGTTGCCATCGTTGAAACGGGAAAATTCGGTGCGGACATGCAAGTGAGTCTTGTCAACGACGGCCCATTTACTATAATGCTAGAATAGCACGAATCTTATTGCTTTTGTCATTCCCGGTGTTTGTCCTCTTGGAGTATTTTATGAATTTTTTGCAATTTATGTTATTGAGCTTTTCAGTGTTAATCCTCGCTTGCGCGGGTTCGCGTGACACGGCCTCGGAAGGCGCTGGTGATGGTATGGCCGATGTTCCTTGTACGGAATGCGGTACGCAGGGCGAAATTGAACTCAAAATTACGGACGAAAAGTTTTATCGCGAATGGAATCCGGTGGCGTTCAGCCGCATCGATTCAAATGCTGTTGTTGGCGTTTTCCCTGCGCTTAAGGTGACTGCAAACCGTCCCGAAAAATGCAAAATGTGCCACAGCTTTAGTGCCGATGCTGTTGACTTTGACCTTGCTCGTGTTGAAGATTCCTTGTTTGTAAAAGCTTTCCCCAAAATGACGCGCGAACTGATGCTTCCGGGAATGCGCGTCCCCGATGGTGATTCTGCTTATATTGATACGTTGTCTGTTAAACTTCTTGCGCAAAAGTTTGTCGAAGGCAGACGCCTCGATGATGTGACTCCTTGGGAAGAACGCGATGGCGTGGAACAGACTTTGACGCGCCAATTGCCGTTTGAACTTTCGAATTTGCTGAATAAAATCGCAAGCCGCTATGAGCTCCGCTATTTGACAATACCCCTCATCATGGAAGTTACGATGGATCCGGACTTGGGCAAGAAAGGCGGATTCAAATGGGAAATTGTTTGGAGCATGTGGGATGCGCGCTATGGCGAACTCGTTTGCCTCACGTATTCCAAATTCACCGCTGCAACGACAACGCGTGTGGCGCCTGAAAAGGAATGGGCAACGCCGTTTGCCTCAAGGCTCTGGAAATTGCTCAACACCGACGTCGCACATTTCGAAAATCATTGACATAGAATACTGCAAGAGCCTTTTTAAAATTAGTTTGAAAAATTACTGGATCCTTCGGCTTCGCTCAGGATGACTCTGCTTTCATCCTGTTGTACTACTGTCTACTTCCTACTTCTAACTTCCTACTAATTACTATTATTGCAATCATGAACACTCCATTTTACGTTTTTATGAAACTTTTGCCGAAGAACGCCGCTAGCCGCGTCTTTGGTGCATTCACGCGTTTGCGCATCCCGTTCTTGAGCAAGCTTGCTCGCAACGCCTTTGCTAGCTATTACAAGCTCGACATGTCCGAATCGGAATACCCGCTGAGCCATTACGCAAATATTGGCGAACTTTTTATCCGCAAGCTCAAGCCGGGCATGCGCCCTGTTGCCGATGGAGCCGAGGTGGTGAGCCCGGTCGATGGCGTGCTTTCGCAGACGGGCACGTTCGATGGCGATGACCAAAGCTTGATCCAGGCGAAGGGCAAGACTTATACGCTTAAGAGCCTGTTGCGTAACGATGATCTTGCCGAACGCTTTAAGGGTGGTGCTTTTGCAACGATTTACTTGGCTCCGTTTAACTACCACCGCATCCATAGCCCCGTCAAGGGCGACCTTGTGCTTTCGAGTTATTGCCCGGGTACGCTTTGGCCGGTGAATGTCGGTAGCGTTGAGCGTATCGAAGGTCTTTTCTGCATCAATGAACGCTTGACTAGCCAGTTGCGTTTGGCTGATGGTTCCGAAATTCTCGTGGTCAAGGTGGGTGCGACAAACGTGGGTCGTATTGGCGTTGTGTATAATGATGCTCTTTTGACAAATGCTGGTATGCTTCCGCGTGATGAAAAGCGTGTGGACTGGGTTCCGAATCAGCAGTATTCGTTTGAACGAGGCGATGAACTGGGCCGCTTTGAAATGGGCAGCACGGTGATTCTCGTGGTCGATAAGAAGATTCGCGAACGTCATCCGGACTTGTTCAAGTCACGTCTTGGGCAGGCGGTGAAGGTGGGCGAGGCGCTTTAAGCGCCGGTGTTTCTGTAGCGAACGCACTGCGGTCTTTCGGCGATGGTTTCTGTAAAACGCTTCATTCACGACGAGCCTTTGCTTTTTAAGGCGTCGAAAGCTTTTGTGGCGTTGTTTTTTCGGTGCGCCGATCCCATTGTTTATGTGGCATGCAGGCTGCCGGACCGTAATGCGCAAATTGCATGGACTTTATTAGGAAGTGCTCTTTTTCAAGACCGCACGTATCCCGATATTTTGCGACTTCTCGCGAAACTTTACGAGCGGTTCCCGGGCGATAAGCTTTGGACGCTTCCTGTGCCCAAAGCAGGCGAGATTGAAGAGGTCGTTGAGCAAACGTTCAATAGCCGCAATTGGTCGGTGTTCGAACATGTGGCTGGAATTTTCTGGAGCGTGGGGCTTTTTGTCCGTCGTCATCCAGACTTAGTTGCTTGGGTGCGCGAACATTCTCCCGAAGAAATGTGGAACGATTTGAGCGATATTTATTTTATGGGTCGTTCGAATCCGCGTCCGAAGGCTTGTGCCGCGATTTACCGTTTGATAGCGCCATCTCCGCTCGGTTTAGGCCTTGAGTACCGCGGCAGTTCTAATAGTGCGGACCTTTCAAATGACACGAGAGCTTTTTCTTTGCCGCTCCCGCTTACGATGGGCGCTCGTCGTTTCCTTGCCATACTTGGACCCGCTAAGGAATTCAACTTTTCGGAACTTGAACCGCAAGAAAAACAGAAACTTGCCAACGAATATTTTACGGCGCTGGCTCCCGAAAACCCGTATTTTGCGGCCCACTCGTTGCAGTTCTTTCTTGAAAATGGTTCGAACAGTTTTATTTGCCGTGAGCTGACGGCGAACTGTTCCAAGTGCCCCCTTTATGAGTATTGCAATTACGCCGAGGTTCGATCGCGCTAACCTGATGTATGCTAAATTTTATCCATATGAATCGATTTATATCGCTGTTGCCTAAGCTTGTTGGCGCGAGTGCCTGCGCGGCTTCGCTTATGCTGTGTGCCTGCGAGCAAAAGGTCGAAGAATTTGTCGATTACACGCTAATGTGCTACAAAGATGTTTGGCCGATGGATGATATTCGTATAAACGAAGGATCGGACTACGACATCAAGGCGCTTGAGAAAAAAATCGATTTGCGTTATCCGATGATGCTCGGTGATACGCTCGATGTGACGATTTTAGAATTCAAAAGTGACGTCTATGCGCTGGACTATTATATCAATAGTGGGCGTTTTCAAGGAATCGTGCCGATTTTGCGCGGGTCGTTTTTGGAACAAAGTATCCGTTCCGGTGCGCGCATTTTTGTCTTTAAGCACGATAGCTTCCGCCGTTACGAGCGCAGCGACCTCGAAAGCTACGTTCGTCGTTTCCCGAATGCACGTCATGGCGGTTTCCCGCAAGAATTCTTGAGCCTCCCGTTTGAACATCGAGAACCGGGGCACACGTCGATTCAGACCAAGTATTTTGTTGGCGTCAAGGCTTATTTCCCAGTGCTCGCGCAGAGCTACCGCGATTCCGACTTGCAGTGGAATGTCGCTCGCAGTTGGGACCTTGTGGATGAAAACGATTTTATTGCCTGGGGGCGTCAATTGAATATTGTGCAGCCCAAGGGAATTCATCGAGAAGCGTCAACGCTTTACTTTAATGCGGGCGAGGGCGTGAATGGCATGGCGACAAGGCTCCCTGGCGGTCGCGTGGTGGCGGTGTGGGGCTACCTCGATTGGACGGATCTGGAACGCAAATTCTTTACCGCCAGTGACCGCGTCTACGGCGCACGATACTAGCGGCTTTGCCGCAGTAGACAGTAGGAAGTAGACGGTAGGCAGTAAAAACCGTCAAATAGCTTCCTACTTCCTACTTCCTACTTCTTACTTTTTTTATATTCAAACCATGGCTATTGAAAAACTTGCTGAAACTCTTATGGAAAAGCTCCGCTTTATCACCAAGGCGGAAACTGTAATTGGCGAACCTATTCAGGCGGGGGAATCTACTGTGGTGCCGGTGAGCCGCGTTTCTCTTGGCTTTGGCTTTGGCGGCCATCAAGGAAAGGGCGATACTTCTGCTTCTGGCGGTGGCGCTTCGGTTGATCCGGTGGCGTTCCTCGTTATCAAGGGCGACGATGTACGCATCATGCCGATTACAAAGGACAGTTCCCTCGTTTCGAAGGTGATGGATATTGTTCCTGATGTTATGAACAAATTTACCGGCAAGAAGCCGCTGAACGACGTCTAGTCGCGTCAAGTTTTTGTTATTTGCTTAGCTCGCTGCGTGCGGGCTTTTTTAATTGGAAATAATCCGATAGTTATTTGAAGGATTGAATGGATACTCCTGACTGTAAGGTTGGGGGCGTTTTTTTTGAAAAAGAATGAAATTGGTTTAAATAAGAAATTTTTTGGTTTGTTTTTCCTTTGATCTGTTTTTAAGTAAAATTGAAAAATTTTTGAGAACATTTTATTACGCAAGGTATTCTCTTGATAAGCTATAAATAATATAAAACTTTGCGTTTTCTATTGACATACTCAATTTTAGAGAGTATCTTTGTTGATGTAAAAAAGAGAATGGAACAGCTTTTGGGTATGTGATGATTAGGAATTTTGAGAACGTCTGAGTGTCTTAATCCATTCTCTTAGTTTCGCAAGGTGAATTGGTGCATTTTGCGAAGCGCCCGGCACGGGGTTATACGTGCCACCAAATCCTCCTCCAAGGCGCCGTAATGGCGTACTCCTAACACAAAAAATAGGACCCCCTCATGAATGTGAGGGGGTTCTTCATTTTATAGTTCGGCGGCGTTTTTAAATATGTCTTGCCCGCTGTTTTACTGTCATACCCGCCTTTGCCATCCCGGACTCCGTTCCGGGTGGGAATCTCCCTTAAACGAAAAAGCCCCGGCCCTATGGCCGGGACCTTCTCAAATATGTCATAGAGATTCCGGGGCAAGCCCGAAATGACGTTGTTTAGCCTTAAAACGTTGGACTTTCGCTTTCGCTCAAGTCCAAGTTCTTGGGCTAATTACCCAAGAACTTTCTTTTCGAAGTCGCCGAGGCAGTCGACGAGGGCCTGCACGCCTTCGACCGGCATAGCGTTGTAGATCGAAGCACGGAAGCCACCCACGGAGCGGTGACCCTTGAGCTGCTGGAGGCCACGGGCCTTAGCGAATTCGAGGAATTCCTTGGCGAGATCGTCAGCCTTGTCGGCGGCAACCACGTCCTTGTTGAACACGAACGGAACGTTCATGATGGAGCGGTCTTCCTTGGCGGCGGTACCGACGAACACCTTGGAAGCGTCGAGGGCGCTGTAAAGGAGAGCAGCCTTGGAACGGTTCACCTTTTCGATAGCGTCTACGCCACCGAAATCCTTGAGCCACTTGAGGGTGCGGTTCATCACGTACACGGCGAATACCGGAGGAGTGTTGAACATGTTGGCTGCGTCAATGTGGGTCTGGAAGTTGAGCATGGTCGGGATGGTGCGGTTCACCTTTCCGAGGAGGCCCTTCTTGATGATCGTCACAGTCACACCAGCGCAGCTGATGTTCTTCTGAGCGCCGCCGTACACAACGCCGAAATCAGACACGTTGATTTTGCGAGCGAGGAAGTCGGAGCTCACGTCAGCCATGAGGAAACCAGACTTCGGCTTCGGGAAGTTGTGCCATTCCGTACCGTAGATCGTGTTGTTGGCGGTCACGTGGAGGTAAGTCGCGTTGTCGCTGAGCTTGAGGTTCTTGTCGATGCGGCTGTAAGTTTCAGACTTGGTGTCGCAAGCGGCGAGAGCGTTACCGAACTGCTTAGCTTCCTTGTAAGCCTTGTTTGCCCAAACACCGGTCAAAGCATAGTCGGCCGTAGCGTTCTGGTCGAGGAAGTTCATCGGGAGCATGCAGAACAAAAGTGAGCAACCACCACCGAGGAACACGATGTCGTAGTCTTCTGGGATGCCCATCAATTCACGGAGGTACTGTTCCGTCTGGGCGAACATGTTTTCAATCGGCTTTGAACGGTGACTCATGGAGAGGATACTGATGCCGCTATTTTCGAAGTCGATGCATGCAGCAGATGCTTCCTTGAGTGCCTGTTCCGGCAGGACAGACGGTCCTGCGCTAAAGTTATAGACTTTATTTGCCATTGTTGTGTTCCTTGTTAGGGGTTGTGCCCGTCAGGGCTAAAAAATTACGGTGTAAAATTAGTAAATAGGTGGTGGAGTGGCAATAGAATATATCGCTCCCAAAAAGGAGAAACCCGCCGTAAAAGGCGGGCTATTCTAGAAATAATGGATCCTTCGACTTCGTCCTACGGGCTTCGCTCAGGATGACATGTTGTTTCAAGTGGGCTTGTATTAGAAATTTCTTCCTACTGCCTACTTCCAACTTCTTACTAGACTACACTCCAAGAGCCTGGATGGCTGCCTTGTACTTCTTGAGACGGAATTTTGTCTTGAGTTCGCGGCGTTCTTGGCGGTGGATGTACTTGTCTTCGAGGAGGACGTTCAAAATGGCGCTCTTAGCCTTTGCCGCTGTTGGATTGTCCTTGAGCGTTTCGACAAAGCGCACAAAGTCTTTTTCGCGAGCGTCGTATGTGGCGTCTTCGGCCGGCACGCCCTTTTCCATGAGATGGCAGCTGTATTCGTCAATCCAAGATTGGTTCTTGTGGTAGGTCATCTTTTGGATGAGGTCAACCAAGTCGGCAGGAACGCCAAGCTTAATCATGTCATCCGGGGTTTTGTTGGTCGAAGATGTAATAGAATCCTGCAAAATGGCTAGAACCTGGACTTCTTCTGATTCACCCTTGTTTTTGAGATAATCAGCAACGTTTTGGAGAAAATCGATGTAGGGTCCGCCGGCCTTGTCCTGTTGACCTTTGTGGACATCGGTCGCGATTTTGTAGGCGTCTTGATAAGAGAGCATTATTAACCTTTCTTTTAAAGAATTCGAGCATCCACGATGCCCATGCCTTGAATATACATAAAGCAAAGTAAAAAATGCGACTGATTTTTTTCAAATGGATTGAAAAAGCACCGTTTTTACATTTTATGTGATGGATTGCTCTATTTACAGTTCTAAAATTCTTGTTTTTTGGTGAAAAAAGCCGTTTTTGGTAATTTCTATAGTACAAATGGGCTATAGTATTTGGTCTTTACGATTTTCTTAAAAAAAGCTAAATTGCGGTCTGTTTTAGCAAATGTAAACATTGGGAACCAAAAATGAAAAACAAAACATTCAAACTGGGGCTTGCAGTTTCTGCAATGGCTCTTTACTTTGCCGGATGCGGTGATGATGTGCTTTACTCACAAGAGGGTGGGCAGTTCTCTACGGTCAATTCGCTCAGTGACGAAAACTGTAACGAAGAAACCGAGGGCTCCATGGCTTTCGTAAAGTCCAAGGCCACGATGTATGTGTGTTCTGAAGGCGAATGGATTGCCATGAAGGATCAGGACGCAATCCAGTATCGTTGCGAATCCAAGGAACTCAAGGACAAGTCCGGCTTTGCCATTGTTTGCGATGGTGGCGATACGATTGGTGTTGTTTACAATGGTAAGGACGGTGCTGACGGTAAAGATGGTGCCAAAGGCAAGGATGGTGCCAACGGTAAAAATGGTGCCGATGGTACGAATGGTACCAATGGCTCCAACGGCACGAACGGATCAAACTGCACGACAAAGGCCGTTACAGGTGGAATCGAGCTGAGCTGCCCAGGTGCAGAACCCGTGGTCATTAAGAATGGCACGAATGGTGCTAATGGTAAGGATGGCTCGAACTGCACGACGAAGGCTGTTACAGGTGGAATCGAGGTGAGCTGCCCGGGTGCAGACCCCGTGGTCATTAAGAATGGTTCCAACGGCACCAACGGTAAAGATGCCGACATGGACAAAATCCAGAAGGATATTGATAGCAAGTTTAGCAGCGCTTCTGCCAAGCAGCAAAAGGACATTGACGATGCTCTCAATAGCTTGAGCAGCGCTTCTGCCAAGAACCAGAAGGACGTCGATGACGCCCTCAAGAACTTGAGCTCTGCAACGGACAAGTTCGGCGAAGATATCGACAACAAGTTCAGTGATGCTTACAGCAGTTGGAACGCTGAACTTGAAAACAAGTCTTGCGCCATCGTGGATACAGTCCGCGACAACGAAAAGGCTATCATCACCGTGACCATCAAGTGCGGCGACGCCGAGACCAAGATGGAAATCCCGTTCACAGTCGTGAACGAGAACCTCGCCAAGGTGTACAAGAAACATGTTGTCGTGCGTTTCCCGGTGCAGGCCAATAAGGAAACAAAAACTGACGACATCTATGAAGAAATCTGGAAGAACCTCAAGGGTGGCGACAATGCAGAACTTACCGTGACGGATCTTGACGAAAAGTTCGCCCCGAGCGGCAAGGTGTTTATGCAGGACTTGTTCGCCTCTGCCAATAAATCCTTTGTGACAATCGAAGAAACTAACGAAAAGGCGGTGGAATACAAGGTTGCACGCCTCGAAGGGGATCTCGACATCACGAACCTTACGACCCCGGTTGTGAAGCTCCGCGTCAAGCTGAACTTGAGTAACAACGCTTTCGGCGCCTTTGGCGGATTTGGCTCGAACGCAACGGATGTTATTTACAACGCCTATGCAGACTTGTCCGATGCATCCGATACGGTTGTCATCGACTTCTTGACCGACTACAAGGCCGCCCGTGTAAAGAACCTGGTCGAAGCGGGTTCCGAATTTGTGGCCGCAAACAAGCAGGCCAACGAAGAACTTGCCGCAGCACTTTCCTTGAAGAACAAGGAAAGCGAAGAATATCCGTTATTCGAACATTTTGTGCCGGATCACATTGGCTTGGCCGAAAACTTCAACAGCATCGTGTGGGTGATGGCCCTCATTGACCAAAAGAACAAGACTCCGGGTTTTAACTCGGTCTATAACGCTTTCCGCAATGTCTTTGCCGAAAACGGCAACTTTAACACCGCCGTCAATACGACTTACGCAGGCAAGGAACACAGCATGTTCTTTGTTGATTACCTCGCTTTGCTTATCGACGCGAACTTCTTCAAGTGGAACCAAATGCAGCATGGCGACTATACTGCTGAAACGAATGTCTGGAGTGGTACGGATGCCGTCTATTACAAGATTTTGCAGAATGGATTTGTGGAAGCCTATAAGCTTAAAGTCGAAGACGCAAAGGTTTTCAATGATCCGTCTGGCTATAGCAGCAAGGTGTATAAGTCTGATGTCGAAGGGGGATATTTCCGTTACTTTGAATATATCGAAAACGAACAAGTTTGGTATCCTATAACACTTTGGGCTGTAGGTGTTGCAACGGTGGAACAAGTTTGCGATGCTGACGCAGTTAATTCGACCTTCTTCTATAGCTTTGAAGGTCTTGATGAAAATGCCGTTTGTGTATGCGACAATGGAAAATGCTACTGGCAAGATACTGAAAATGTATGCTTGGGCCGTAATAAAGGAGATAAGGGATCGGCGTTCTTTGACGGGGAAATTCAAGAGTATGAGTGCGAATGTGATCTATCAGCTTCTTCTACTTGCGATGCTCTTGTGCCTGGTATTCCGAACTCTTCGAGCTCTGTTGCATCCTCTTCTAGCGCTGCAAGTGGCAAGACTCCAGAAGAACTTGCAAATGATCCGTCTTCTAAGCTTTACCTCGGTGAATGCAGCGCTACAGTAAACGAAGGCAAAGAAAAGCTGTTCGACACCAAGAATGCGGAACTTGCCACGGCAACGAGCAAAACAACCTTTGTATGCGATGGCTCCAAATGGAGACAGAAAGATTATCATGATGAGAAATATGGAATATGCACAAAAACCGTGATGGGAAAGGGAGGCGTCAAGGAAGAAAATGGTTCCGCTTGGTACAAATGCGATTACCTTGATAAACAGGAAAAATACGAATGGATCGCTACTGATTGGCGTGACTGGGATTTAGATAAAGCTTGCCATTATGGCTATGTCAATGAAAAAGTGGTTACTGAATCCGGTTATGAATATGTTTGTGAAACAGTAGAGGATTTAGACAACAACGGTAACCATACCCATGAATGGCGTGAAACGACTGCTGATGAATATTGCGTGGGTGACCGCGTCAAGGCTACAGTGCAGAAGCTTGAAGACGAAGACCTCGGCGAATCGACCTTCAACGAAAAGTGTAGCTACCACGGTTCTACCTATGCGAGAAACAATACTGCTAGCGGGGCCAAGGAATGGGTGTACTACGGTAATTTTATCAACGAAAGCACAAGAAACAGCGTTTTCTTGTTCTTGAATGGTTATAAGGATAATGTAATTTACACTTGTAACAGTTGGGACTGTGATTCTGTTTCTGTAGAAGTCGTGCAGGGTGCAATTGCCTCGAATATGCCAGAAGTCGAAAAACAGAAATGGATTAATGTCCTTTGCAACTATGGCGATTACAAGCGTGCTAGTGGCTACGCCGACGGCATTGCCTTTGAAGTCAACGTAACGTTAAAGAGTGGCGAAAATCCGAAGACGTTTGTCGCTAGTGCCAAGAGAGATGATTGGCACGAACCTACCTTTGAGGATATCTATGGCGAATGCGATGAAGATAAGATGAAAAATCAAACCAAAGTAGCTGTTTACGGAGGGGAAAAATACAAGTGTAACTACATTTCTGGAGTTTCCAGCGGATACTCTTGGGTTAAAGCAAGCGATTTGGATGAAAACGCAACGCTTGGAATTTGCACGAGTAATCGAATGAACGAAAAAGATGTCGCTATAGTCGGTGACGCATACTATGGATGTCTTTCTAATAATAACGTAGATGGAATCCCCGAAAGTTCTTCCTCCACAGATTGGCTAGTAATTGATGAAAAAGAGTACCTTAACGCCAAGCTTGGTATTTGCGATACCGATGGAGGTGATACTAAAAATATTACAGACATTAAGAGCGAAACCCTCAAGGATGGTGAAAGCCTCAGTTTCAAGTGCTCTATAGCTAAAGACGTCGAAAATGGTAATGGTAAGTGGGTTGACGCCTCCACAGACATTGCTCTCGACAAGATTTGCAACAGAGATAAAGAAGATACAACTGTTACCAAAGAAAGCGTAATCTATGTCTGTGTGTACAAGGATGAATCATCCATGTATCAGTGGATCACTTCTGATGAGTACTGCGAAACTCATGGTGAAAATTTGATATATGGTGGGTATCATAACAATCCGCATAGTTCTTCTAGTATGTCTCACTGTGGTGGATATTATAGTGATTGTCAAACGGAAACCGACAAGAAAATCTGCCATGTCGGTACCAAGTCTTTCGTCAAATTGGAGAGCATGTGGCAATCTGTGGCAGAATATTGCGAAGACCATTCTACAGGTTCCGCCTGTGAATTTGTCAATCATGTAGGTGAAGATATAACTGAGCCTACTCTTAGGTATTACGAACAAACGGAATACTACGTAAAGACAAATCAAGGTTATAAGAAAGCAGAAACTGTGGAAGAATATTGCGATGCGTTTAATCCGAATCATGATGAGACCTGCATATTTAATTTTGCAGTTTACATTTATTGCGAAGGTAAAAATAAATGGGATGGGTGGTGCCCGACCCGCTGATAGAAATTGTACTAGAATATGAAAAAACTTACCCTTATACTCGCACTTGCGCAGGCGGCTGTCTTTGCTCAGACCGGCCTCCTGGGGGGTAAAACTGGCCTCCACCAGCAAGATGCGAATACGCTTGGATTTTTACCCGTGGCGCCTTGTTTACGGACCAGTATGGTCGTACCCAGGAACTCGATGTGTGGGATGCCCGTATGGAAAAGGGCCGCATTGACGGCGCTTTGGCCGGTAACTTCAACTTTGCGTTTGGCCTCCGTGATGACTTGGATATCGGCGTGAGCCTCCCGATTTACTACGACCACGCAAAGGATTACTCTGGCGAAGCGATTCGCGCTCACATGGGCAAGGGAGGCCTCGGCGACTTGCAGTTCTATGCCAAGTACCGCACGCCGCACTTTTTTGGCCCGGATTACATGAAGACGGCCGCTGTTGTGGATTTGACGGTCCCGACTGGCTGGAGGGGCGTGGGTATCCGCCCGCGTCACGCCTGGTTCCTCGATAACGAGGGTGGCCCGACGTATGCCTACACGGCAAACAGCGTAATGCTCGGCCTTACGGGTGTCATCTCTGTCGATTACACCAAGAAGAATGTTCCGTTGACCTGGAATACTTCTCTTGGCCTTATGATTGGCATAGGCGACGCCTCGAACACGCTCGTGTACAGCACCGGCGTGAACTGGCTCGTGAACGATTATTTCCAGCCGTTCCTCGAATTCAGTGGCGAAATGCGCTTTGGCAACGATGCGTATCCGTTCAGCCCGATTACCGACCCGATGGTGCTCACGCCGGGTTTCAATGTGAAGATTCCGTTCTTCAACATTGACTTTGCCGCAGGTATCGATATCGGTATCGGAAACCTTGTGGATGGCTATGATCGCAAAGACGCGATGGACAACTGCAAGGATTTCCAGATCAAGTACAAGGGCGAAACGGGTTACAGAGCTAGCTACTGCTATGTTGCCCAGCCACTTATTGCCGGTATCGCAAAGCTCACGTGGACGTTTGGCTTTGACGGCGACGACGACAACGACGGCGTAAAGAACCGCAAGGACAAGTGTCCGGAAACGTTCCCGCCGATAGTCGTGGACGAAGACGGCTGCGGCATCGATACGGACGAAGACAAGGTCTTCGATGGCATCGATAAGTGCCCGGATACGCCGAAGGGTGTCGCCGTGGATTCTGTCGGCTGCCCGCTGGATACCGACGAAGATACGGTCCCGGATTACAAGGATATGTGCCCGGATACGCCGAAGGGCGTCAAGGTAGATTCTGTCGGCTGCCCGCTGGATACGGACGAAGACACGGTCCCAGATTACAAGGACCAGTGCCCTGAAACGCCGAAGGGCGTCAAGGTCGATAGCGTCGGTTGCCCGCTCGACAGCGACAAGGACGGAGTCTTTGATGGGCCGGACAAGTGCCCTGATACGCCGGAAGGTGTCGCCGTGGATGCCAACGGTTGCCCGCTGGATACCGACAAGGACGGCGTGCCGGATTACCGTGACAAGTGCCCGAATACGCTCCCGGGAATCAAGGTGAACAGGCGCGGTTGCCCGCTGCGCCGCAAGGAAGACCTGGACTACCTCAAGAAGGGCATCCAGTTCGAATTCGACTCGGCAAAGCTCTTGGCGTCCAGTTACCCGACTTTGGATGATATCATCGCTCTCCTGGAAAAGATTCCGGAAGTGAAACTTGAAGTCCAGGGCCATACGGATATCGTGGGTACCGAAGATTACAACCAGAAGCTTTCTGAAGACCGAGCCCACTCCGTGACGGACTACATGGAATCGAAGGGAATCGCCGCCGACCGCTTGCGCGCTATTGGCTTTGGCACTCGCATGCCGCTTGCCGATAACGTCACAGACGCTGGCCGTGCCAAGAACCGCCGCGTGGAACTCATCCCGTTTGGTTACTACACCGAAGGCGATAGCACTGCTGCCGCTCCGTCTGATTCGCTTTTGAAGGATAGCACCTTGGTGCCTCCGGCAAAAGCAGATGTAAAGCCGAACGTAAAGCCCGAAGTGAAGGTGAAGCTCAAGGTGGATCCGACGAAGAAGGTGAGGTCCGCATCGAAGGCTGGATCCAGAAGGATGCGCTCTCTTCGCGAAAAAGCTCAAAAGGCTGTTGAAGAGTTGAAAACGGAAGTGAAGGCCAAAGCTGCTGAGACCGCTCCGAAGTCTATCGAGACAGCGCCGGCCCCTGCCGCTGCTCAACCTGCAAAGGAAAGTGCTCCGGTAAGTACGCCGAATCCGTAAGGTGAGTATCATCCCGGACTCCGTTCCGGGAGGGCTTCTCCTTCTCGAAAATGTGAAAAAGACCTGGCTTAGTGCCAGGTCTTTTTGCATGCGGACATGTACTTGTTTGCAAACGGTTGTTTGTAGAACAACCTGCTACTCGGTCATGTCAACCCAAGCAATCTTGGTTGCCACGACGCTCGTGCAAACGGTTGTTTGCAAAATGAACGATTGACAAAGCTACCCCTTGCTTTTCTTGAACGGGTTTGTTAGATTATATGTAACCAGTTCTGATGAGCTGATTTTTATATCGTTATCTATATCCTTTCTTATATCGTTTCTTTTATGAACTTGTCTCTAAATAAGAGAAGGGATATTCTATGGAAGAAAAACAGGAGGCAAAAAAGCCTCACGATGCTTTTTTCCGTTGGCTTTTTGCAGATGTAAATCATCTCAGGTACTTGCTGGAACTTGCAGGTAAAATAAATATTGATGTGGGGGAGTTCCTCTCTGCGGTAAATTTGGATACGCTTGTCCGCATCCCGGATTCGTATTCCGAAGTGTACGAAACAGGTGACGCGGATTTGGCTTTCCGCGTGAATGTCTTGACGGGCGCACCCGTATTTGTGGGAATCCTTGTGGAACACAAGTCCGGTCGCGACGCCAATATGTTCAATCAGCTTGCGCGTTACATGCGTTCCGTGATGAAACGCTTTGACGAGGGGCGCCTATTCGACGGACTCCCGACGATGGCGATGATATTTTACAATGGACGTGATAACTGGAACCCGCTTGAGTTGCTTGAAAAGGACTATCCTGCATATTTTCATGGCATGGTTTTGCCGTTCCGCTGTGCGTTCGTGAACATGTCGGACATTCCGGACAGCGACTGCCTTGCTTGCGAAAATGTCGCAACAGGCCTTGGAATCGCGGCGATGGCGCATGCTTACGACAAGGATGCCTTCCTTGAAGTGTTCCGTCAATTCAAGCCGAAATTGCGAAAAATGCCCAGCAACGAGCTCTCTTGTTTGCTCGAAAAAATAAGTCTATATTTAATAGAGTATCTCGGTAAAGAAGTTATGAAGGAGTTGAACATGGCATTCAAGAGCATTGGACAAAAGTACGGCTTCGTCAGTGCCGGCGATGTTTA
>NZ_CACZDK010000014.1 GCF_902779965.1 Fibrobacter succinogenes
CGATATTTCGAAGCTGAACGTGATTGTGGGGCTGGATCTTTCGTACAACGGTTCGGTGCTTGCCAAAGAGGGCACGGGCTACTTGCTCACTTTCGACGGCCTGGTGGATACGAGCCGCACTTCGCGCCTGTGCTTCAGGCCGCTCATGCCCGAGCTCACCACCAACATGTACATCATTTGGCGGCGGGGCCAGCAGTTCACGCGGGCGGGCGAACTTTTTCTCGACACGCTCCGGCATGTGCTGGGGGAATAGGCCCGAGATTAGAGGACTATTCTCATGCTTAAAATTGAAGAATATAGTACAAAGTGTATCAGCGACGCGGTTGAAATCTGGAACGACATCGTCGAGGATGGCATCGCGTTTCCGCAAATGGAATTGCTTGACCCGCAGACGGGTGACGCTTTTTTCAAGTCGCAGTCGTTCACGGGCATCGCTGTTGATACGGACTCCGGCGAGGTGGTCGGGTTGTACATTCTCCACCCGAATAATGTCGGGCGCTGCGGGCATATTTCGAATGCAAGCTATGCGGTCAAGAAGAACAAACGCGGCCAGCACATCGGTGAATTTCTCGTAAAGGATTGCCTCGCGAAGGCCAAGGAAATCGGCTTCAGGATTTTGCAGTTCAATGCGGTTGTCGCGACAAATACGTCTGCGCTCAAGCTCTACAAGAAGCTCGGCTTTACGCAGCTCGGCGTGATTCCCAAGGGATTCCTGCTCAAGAACGGAAATTACGAGGATATCATTCCGCACTATATTGAACTGTAGCGCTATCAATCGAATTTAATCCCAAGACTTATATTAACTCTAGAGTAAATAACTTTAGAGTTTATAAAAAGCTTGCTGAATTTAAAATCGCAAATTTAATCTGAGATGCCGTTTTGCTGAAAAACGGCTTTTTTTTACAGTGCGCTGTCGAGTGCCATCATAAGCGTGAAGCCGACGGCGAAGAGGATGGTGCCTGCGTCAAAGTGATCGCCTTCGCTCACTTCGGGGAGCATTTCTTCGACGACAACGTAAATCATTGCGCCTGCCGCGAACGAGAGCAGATAGGGCATGAACGGCGAAAGAATTTCGGCGGCGATTAAGGTAATCAAAGCTCCGATCGGTTCGACTGCTCCGGAGAGCGCCCCAAGTGCGAATGCCTTTTTGCGCGTTGCGCCTTCGGCTTTTAGCGGAAGCGAAACAACGGCTCCTTCAGGAAAATTCTGAATAGCGATACCGATGGAAAGCGCGAATGCTGCTGAGAGTGTGATGGCGACATTTCCAGAAAGCCAACCTGCGAAAACGATGCCGACAGCCATGCCTTCGGGTAAGTTGTGGAGCGTTACCGCGAGCGTGAGCATCGTGGTGCGTTTGAGTTTTGCTCTCGGACCTTCGGGAGTCTTGCTACCCAAATGCAAATGTGGCGTGATTTTGTCCAAAATGAACAGGAATAAAATGCCTGCCCAGAACCCCACTGCGGCGGGTGCGAATGATAGTTTGCCCAAATGCTCGCTAGCTTCGATAGCCGGGAGGAGCAGGCTCCAGACGGATGCCGCTACCATGACGCCAGCCGCAAATGATAAAAGTCCGCGTTTGAGGTTCTGCTTCATTTGCCCGCGGATGAAGAATACGCAAGCCGCGCCGAGAACCGTGCCTAAAAATGGGATGGTGAGACCTTGAATAATGGGTAAAAAGGATTGACTCATGCGAAAAAAGATAGTATTAAAATGTGACGATTTTCAAAAAACTTGCTGGAGTTTTGAGAGTCTAATTGGAGTAGCGTAAACGGCTGCATTTTTGTATCGTAGATGCATGAATAAAATAAAGTCTTTCGTTGTCGCGGCTTCTGCCGTATTGCTTTTTACAACTTCTGCAAATGCATGCCTTGCCGCTTGCAAGGAAAAGAAACGAGACGAGGCTTACAGTAAGCCACTCACGACTGCTGCATTGCAAACTATCATTAATAACGCTTTGCCGCAAAAGGCTGTGGATCCGGAACTTGGCGAACCCTATCAGGTTTACCCGATTGATGTGAAATCGTATGATAAAGATTTCCATGCGACGCTGATTGAATATCCTTACGGAAGTTCTCCGCGAGCGGTGAAGCATGAAGCGAATCCGCGTGGAGTTATCTTGTACGTACATGGGTACAATGATTATTTCTTCCAGAAAGAGCTTGCAGAAAAATCGGATTCTGCGGGTTTTGCTTTCTTTGCAATTGACTTGCATTACAATGGTCGTTCGTATAGCGAAGGCGAGCCGCGTTCTGATATGCGTAGCGTCAAGGAATACTATGCGGAGTTGGATGCAGCTGTAGCGCTCAGCAAGAAAATTGCAGCAAAAGGCTCGAATGCGAAATTGCCGTTTGTCATTCTCGGTCATTCGCAGGGTGGGCTGATTACGCCAAATTACCTGAATGAACGCAATAGCGAAGATTTTGCGGCTCTCGTTTTGAACAGTCCGTTCTTGGATTATAAAAATAGCTGGTTTGTCCGCAATGTGGCTTTCCCCGTGTTTTCGGATATAGCGCTATTGTTACCCGATGTTCCCGCCCCGAAGCAGGAAGCCCCTAAGTACAACATATCTCTTTTGAAAAGTGAAAAGGGGGAGTGGGAATTTAATCGTGATTTGAAGAGTGATGAATGGCCGCAACAGTACTTTGGTTACCTCCGTGCGACGGAACGCGGTATCAAGTGGATTCATGCGGGAATGCAAATCAAGGCTCCGGTTCTCATGATGCGTAGCGGCTGCACGGTGAATACGGTCAAGTGGGATGATGACTACATGCGTTGCGACTGCATGCTCGATGTGAATCTCCTTGAAAAGTGGGCTCCGAAATTGGGTAGTGATGTCACGACCGTGACGATTACGGATGGCATGCACGACTTGTTCCTGTCGCGCAAGGATGTTCGTGATAACGCTTACCGCACGATGTTTGAATTTTTGGATGGTGCCGTTTTGCGGAAGCAGATTGTCGTTGCGCAGAATTTTTAATAATTAAATTTTGTTTTAATCGGTTAGCGCACTTTCCTTGTTATGAGGGAAGTGCGTTTTTTAGGAGAAAATTATGAGTAAGAATATTTGGGATATTTTTGCGCCAGTTTATGAATTCTCAATGCGTTCGCAGAAGAACATTTATGATTATATGTATGAGCGGATTGGCGAGGTTGCGCGGGGCAAGGATGTGCTTGAATTGGCGACTGGTCCGGGGATGATTGCGCGGCATATTGCTTCGCTTGCGAATCACGTGGTGGCGACTGATTTTGCTCCGAAGATGATCGAGACGGCTCGCAAGGCTAAGAATCCTGAAAACGTGCGTTTTGAAGTGGCCGATGCGACTTCATTGCGCTTTATGGACAAAGCTTTTGATGTGGTCGTGATTGCAAATGCGCTTCACATTATCCCAGAGCCTGAAAAAGCGCTTGCGGAAATCCGTCGCGTCTTGAAAGATGATGGTGTGCTTATTGCTCCGAACTTTATATTTCGCGAAGGAGGTAAAAGAAATTTGTGGCAAAAGTTTTTGAGTCTTGTCGGAGTACGCTTTGCGCACGAATGGACGGAAGACGAATACAAGTCTTTTTTGAAAGGAAATGGCTGGACGATAACGGAAAATTGCGTGATAAAAGGCCGAATTGATTTGGCCTACGTGGAATGCAAATAGTTTTCTCCGAAAAAAAGATATATTAACATAAACCGATCGATTTTATGCTAAGGAGTGGGGATTGAATCGTTTGTTTTTATGTTATTTGCTTATTTTCTCTGTTGTCGGATTCGTTGCCTGTAGTGACGAAAATGGCGCAGCACCTGTGAGTGGCGAAAGCAGTGCCGTTGATGAATCGAGTTCGTCGGCGGGTGTTTTGCCGAGTAGTTCATCATGGATTGCCGCGAACTCTTCGAGTTCATCCTCAGAAGTCTCATCTAGTAGTGAAAATGGTGATTCCGGCTCGGGGGCCGGAATGACATCATCAAGTAATGCCGATACTTCCACTGCAGTTAAAGCTGACACCACCAAAATCACCTACGCCCTCAAACCCTTCGACGGCCCGCTTTCTAACCCGCACAAGGGCTTTACGGTCCCGACCGAAGGCCTGTGGACTTTCGTTCCGGAATTCGAATATGGACCTTACGGTTCCTTGAATAACAAGGCGTGGGATCTTATCTCATACGGCTCCGGTTATCAGAAGTGGAATAAATTAAATCCGGCAAAAGGCGTTTACGACTGGACGGAACTGGAAAAACTGCTGAATGATTTGGCCAAGCACAACATGGGCTACGCTCTGCGCGTGCTGCCATATTCACCATCTTTTGTCAGGGGTAATGACACGCCCGAAGAAGAATATGACTGGACGCCGTCCTTTGTCTACGAAATGGGCGCAAAGAGAGTTACTGCCACCTTGCAGTGGAATGGTTACCGCGCCGCTGTGCCCGTTTGGGATGATCCGGTCTATTTACAAGCGGCAAAGGAATTCGCTAAGGCCTTGGCTGAAAAATACGATGGCGACCCGCGTATAGAATACATCGACATCCGGACCTTTGGCGAATGGGGTGAATGGCATGCCTCTCACCTGGACGGCAGCGAAATGCCCTCCGATTCGATAGAGATGGACATGCTGGATTACTACGCTTCCGTTTTCAAGAAGACTCAGCTGGTGTTGCCATCCAGCGGCATGGGCGAAGTCTATACGCATGCGCTTAGCCTCGGCATTACCAAGCGTGACGACGGGTTCATCGGCATTCCCGGCAGGCCGGATTCACTAGTGCGTGCCTACGAGGCCAACTTGCCGACCATCGCCGAAAACATCGCCGGCTACAAGACGATGCTGGAATACACCGACGTGATTCCCGGAGGCTATCTCAAGTGGACTCCGCAGCGCTGGGTGGATGCGATTACCACGGCTCATTTGACTTACTATGTTTTAGATCAAGACAGCGACTGTGGCTATAATTTCTACAAAGACTACAAGGCTCTTGCAGATTCCATGACTAAAGTTATTGGCTATAACTTTACGGTAACGCAAGCGGAGTTGACGACTATTGTGGATACCAAAGGTTCGATGAGCACGCTGAACATTACTGTCAAGAACACTGGCGTTGCCCCTTGTTTCTTTGATGTGTATTTGGTGGCTGAATTGGTCGATAGTTTAGGGACGGTGCTCGCGCAAATCGGCGAGACTGTTCGCATTCCCAAAGGAACTTTCAAGGATGCAAGTTCGCAAAAATTCTCGTTCACGTACAAAGCTACTGCTGGGGAGACGAGCATCGCGAAGTTACCCGGCGTAACGGTTGCGCTCTCGCTCTATGAAAGCGAAGGCAATTTCAAAAACGGAAAAAATCCGACCGTTCGTTTTGACAATGATGGAATTTTGGAAAACAAGAAGCTAATGCTGAAACGATAGGGCTGTTTCGCGAAATAGCTTCGCTTTTAGATTACAATTTGCGGATTTCTTCTTCGGAAAGGTGCGTTATTCTAGAGATTTTTTCCACAGAATCGCCTTCAGCAAGCATGTTGCGAGCCATTTCTCGTTCGCGGTCTTGAACGCTCGAAGCCACCTTCGCGTTGATTTCGTCCGCGAATTCTTCGAAAATGCCATCTACCATGGCGTTATGTTCATCTTTCTGTTGATGTTGATACCGCCACCCGTGTTGGCAAAAGACGCGATGGCAGCCCTGTCATCTTGAAAATAGATACGGAAGCCGCACAAAAAGCGGGCATCCAGTTTTTCATCGGCAATGACAAGGTTTGGCTTTGCAGAGAAATGCCGAAAGATTTTCTTTCGATTTTTACTCCAAGAACATCGCCATGTAATACGGCAGTTTAACCATTTTGTCTGCGACACCGATGTTGTTTTCGGAAAGTTTGTAGCAAACTTTGGCAGCATAGTTGTCGTTACTCAGAACGGTCTTTGCCGACTTGGAGCGCCCCGTTGTCGCCTTGACTTCGATAATGGCGATTTCGCCGCCGATGTTTTCTACAAAGTCAATTTCTAGCCCAGAATCTTTGCGGAAGTAGAAAAGATTACGGCCCTGCTTGGAGAAACAATCTGCGATGATGTTCTCGTAGATGGCGCCTTTATAGAATCCCAGATCGCCGCTTAGAATCTTGGCTGCGGTGCCGCGTTCCAGCATGGCAACGAACAGGCCGGAATCCTGTACATAAATCTTAAACGTATTCTCGATTTTGTAGCCTTCAAGGGGTTCTGCGATGTTGGTCAGGTTGTGGCAAATGTTGATGATGCCGCAGTCGTAGAGCCATTGGATTGCCGTTTGGTAGTTTTCGGAACGGCCCTTCTTTTCTAGTTGCGAATAGACAAACTTGTTGTTTTCCTTTGCAAGTTGGGCTGGTATGGAATCGAATACGCGATTGATGCGTCCGAGAAGCGTACGGTCGATTTCCTCATTTTCGTTCTCGTCAAGGTGCTTGCCAAAATCATCCTTGTATTCTTCGAGAATGTCCTGCTGTTCCTGCCAAACAACGTTCATGTCGTTCGTCTCGACAAATCGAGAAACGACATAAGGGAGGCCACCCACGCAAAGGTATTCCTTGAAATAGCGGAGCATGGCGTTGTGCGTTGCCTCGCTTACGGGTTCTTTTTTCTCGTAGCAGTCCTTCAGGTATGCGATGACGTTTTCGCCAATGCCCTTTGCCCACAGAAATTCCTCGAAATCCATGGGTTTCATATAAATTATTCTTTCAAAACCGGTCGGAACGCCTTTCCCTTTTTTACGGTTGTACCCCTTAATACCAAGCAGGGATCCCGTACAGATGACGTCGTAGCGGCCGTCTTCCATAAAAGGCTTGATGCTGGCGCGGGCGTTTGCACATTCCTGAATTTCATCGAAGATGATGACTGTCTTATTCTCGACAAAATGCACGTTGGGAAAGAGCGCCGAAAGATCTATGGTAATCCTGCCCACGTTCAGGTCGCTGTCAAAGACTCGCTTTGCGTTTTCGTTTTCCTTAAAGTTGATATAGACGACGTTCTCGTAGTTGGCGCGGGCAAATTCCAGGACGCTGGACGTTTTGCCGATTTGGCGCATACCCTTAACAACTAGGGCCTTCTTTTTGCCCCCCGAGGTCTTCCAGTTTTCAAATTCTTTAAGGATTTTTCGCTTGAACATGTCCTAAAACTACACTTTTCCAACCGAATTGTCAATTTTTACTGCACTTTTTCGACCGAATTAGTGCTATTGTAGTGCACTTTTTCCACCGAAAAAGTGTAAAAATGGCGAATTTAGTGAAATTTCGCCATTTTGCTTTGCGGGGAATTGCCAAAAGAATTTTTAGGCGTTGAATAGGAAAATTGCCCCGGATTTCTCCGAGGCAATTTTGTAGGTGTTTTTTGAATGAAGTTCTAGTTTACTTCTTGGAGCTTGAGCATTTTGCTGAAGAGGCCGCCTTTTTCCTTGAGTTCAGCTGGGGAGCCGACTTCGGCGACTTGGTTTTTGTTGAGAACGACGACCTTGTCGGCGTTTGCGATGGTGCGCATGCGGTGGGCGATGATGATGACGGTCTTGTTCTGCACGAGTTCCGAAATGCTTTGCTGAATCTTGGATTCGTTTTCAACGTCGAGGCTTGCGGTGGCTTCGTCGAGGAGCACGATGGGAGCGTCTTTGAGGATGGCGCGTGCAATTGAGATTCGTTGGCGTTCGCCACCGGAGAGCGTGTCGCCGTTTTCTCCGATGACGGTGTCGTAGCCTTGCGGAAGCTTGCGAACAAAATCATCGCAGTTTGCAAGCTTTGCGGCTTGCAAGATTTCTTCGTCGGTGGCATCGCGTTTGCCGATGCGGATGTTGTCGCGGATAGAAGTGTTGAACAATACGACGTCTTGGAATACGATAGAGAAATTCTTGAGGAGTGTTTCGGGATCGATTCTTGAGATGTCTACGCCGCCAAGCGTGATGGTTCCGCCTTGAATGTCCCAAAAGCGGGCGGCAAGCTTTGCGGCAGTTGTCTTACCGCTGCCGGATGGCCCGACGAGAGCTGTGATTTCACCTTGTTTTGCTGTGAACGATACGTTCTTCAAAACTTGCTTTTCTTCGTTGTAGTAAAAGCTTACGTCTTTGAATTCAATATCAAAATTTTGGGGAGTGAATTTTGTGGTACCGTGTTGCACTTCCATATTGTCCATTTCTTTGAATCGCTTGAGACGAACATCCAAGAAGAATAGTTCCGTTATGTTGTTTAGAACGAGATAAATGGGGCTGTAAATCGTCGATGCGCAGACGATGTACACGAGGTAATCAAATACGCTTAATTTGTCTTGTGCAAGGAGGATAGAACCGAAAATGAGAACGGAAGCAAGGCCGAGTTTCAAGAAAATCTGGGCGCCGTTCAGGATGACTCCTGACATGAATTCGCCTTTAATCTGGGAATGTTCATAGAATTTGGAGTGATCATCCAATGCTTTGCAGACGCTTTCTTCTTCGCAGTAGGACTTGATTTCTTGAATATTTTCAAGGCTTTCCTGAATATCTTCGGTAATGACGCGGGCGGCATTGTAGGTATGCTTGAAGTTTTTGAACTGTAATTTGCGGGACAGGTAAATGAGCAAGCCTGCAAATGGTGCTACCCACAAAAGTGCTGCTGCCATCAACGGATTGTAAATGATGAGTGCGACTGCACAGATAACGAGCATCGCGGCGACTGCAAAAATTTCAGGAACGGCGTGCGAGAAAATCATTTCAAGAGCGTTTACGTCGTTCATGATAGTCGATGTCAAGTCGGAAAGGTCTTTTTTGCCAAAGAAGGCGAGCGGGAGCTTGCGCAACTTTTCGGCGAGCGTGATGCGACGTTTTTTACATTCCGAATAGACGGATTCGTATGTGCTGTCGTAAGAGAGCGCATAGATGAAGTACATGACAAGGTAAATGACGACAGCGATGACCAAATATTGCCAGAAATCTAAGGTGATTGTCTCTGGTTCTTTCAGCTTCGCCATGAATTCCTTGAGGAACAGGAATACGAACGAAAGTGGGAGCATTAACGAAAGGTAATGCCACGTTGTCCAAAATACGCCTTTGATAAATGTTTTTGTACCTTCATCAGAGAGGACAAAGCGATTTTTAATCCAATTATACATTCTTGCCTCCGATAGTCCAGCTGACGGACTGCTGATAATCTTGCCACATCTTGGCGAATATGCCGCCTTTTTCAACGAGTTCCTTGTGCGTGCCGCGTTCCACGATGCGGCCGCCTTGTACGACGAGAATCTGGTCGGCATTCACGATGCTTGTGAGTCTGTGTGCAATCATCAAGACTGTTTTACCCTTCGAAAGCGTTTGCAGTGCTTGCTGGATAAGGCTTTCGTTTTCGGGGTCTGCAAATGCGGTCGCTTCATCAAGAACGACGATCGGTGCGTTCTTGAGAATGGCGCGGGCAAGGACGATTCGCTGCTGTTCGCCGCCGGAGAGGTATGTACCCTTGCTGCCGATGACGGTGTTGATGCCTTCGGGCAGGCGGTCAATGATTTCGCGGCATTGGGCGAGATCGAGAGCCTTGTTGACGCTTTCAATGGAAGCCTCAGGAGTTCCGTAACGGACGTTTTCCAAAATACTCTTCTTAAAGAGTCGAGTATTCTGGAAAACGAATGATGTGTTTTTCATGAGGACTTCTTGGGGTATTTCCTTGATGGGTGCGCCGCCGACTAAGATTTCACCATCGTTTGCGTCGAAGAATCTCGGAACAAGCTTTGCAATGGTGCTCTTGCCGCCGCCAGATGCACCGACGAGAGCGACCGTTTCGCCTTCCTTTATTTTGAATGAAATGTCGTGAAGGACTTCATTTTCTGTGCCGGGGTAGGTGAACTTGACATTCTTGAATTCAACATCGAAATGCTTGACTTCTTGCGGGTTTGTCGGTGTAGCAAGTTCCGGGTAATCTGTCAACGATTCAATGCTACCAATGGCGAGTTTTGCTTGGTTGACTGCTTGGCTCAAGTACATGCTGCGCATGACACACTGCGAAAATACTGGGGTTACGAGAACGTAGAGCATCAAGTCCACGATTGTTGCGGCGATGTTGCCGGAACTCGTTGCGATGAGGAATGTTGTGGGAACAAGGATGAGGGCGACTCCGTTGATGAGAGTCGTGTAAGAACACATGATGAACTTCCAACTGCTGGAATATGCAGTGACCATTTGATGGTAATCATCAATCGTTTTATAGAAGTTTTTGAAGGAGAAAATTGTTTGTTGGAAGACTTTCACGACGGGGATGCCGCGCACGTATTCGACCGCTTCTGTATTCATGTCTTCGAGAGACTTCATGTATTTTTGCATAAAGTCCTTGCTCTTGTTCATCTTGGAGCCGAGCGTGATGATGGCGTAGGCAATTGGGACGAGTGATGCGATGCCAAGACGCCAATCGAAAATGAACAACAATACGAGCGAGGCGATGGGGACAACGATGGTTCCTGCCAAATCCGGAAGCTCATGCGCCATGAATGTATGTGTGACGGCTGCGTTGTCGTCAATGATTTTGCGGATGCGTCCGGTGGGATTCTTGTCGAAAAAGCCAAGCGGGAGCTTGAGCAATTTTTTCATGGTGATTCTGCGGATGTTGCCTTCGATGCGGAATGCAACCAAGTGCGAGCAGGCGAGTGCCGCAAAATAAAGCACGACGCTCGTTGCTGAGAAAATGACGGCCATTAATGCATAATGTTTGACCATGTCGTATGAAATTTCACCGGTTGCGGAGAAAAGTTCGCGGACTGTGAGCCATACATATATGAAGGGAGCAATCCCTGCGATGGAACTCAATGTTGAAAATAAAATTGCAAACGGAAATAAAATTTTTCTCGATTGCATATAAGGTGTTAATCTTTTGAAAACACTCATAGTTACCTTCTGTTTGTTTTTCGCACCAATTTTAATTTATTGAGTTCTTGTTTTAAAGGTTATATTAGTCATATCTAACTTTTCGGATTATTTCGAGTCTATTTGGAGTTGAGGTAGACTTTTTGGATTTCTAAAATGCGATCAAAACTTAAATGGTGTATAATACTAGGAGTCATGTATGAATAAAAAATTGATTGCACTTACTTTTGCCGCTAGCCTTTTCGCTGCATGCGGGAGCGATTCTTCGAGCAACGCAGGCTCTGATTCGGATGATTACAAGCGCGAATTTGCGACTTCCATTTCGACTGGCGAAACGATGTTTATCGGCACAATGTCTTTGGACCACACGGATGATTTGGGCAAGGATTTTGTTGAAGTTGGTACGCGTGCAGGTGTTGTCTATTATGATAATTCTCTGTTTATCGCTGATTTGGATGTTGGCGCTATCTCCCGTTACAGCTTGGCAGAAAATAACAAACTTGGCAAGGTGACTGCTAAGCTTTCTCTCCCGGGAACTTGGGTAAACCACATTTACTTTGTGAACGAAGAAAAGGCTTATTTGGGCGGCATGCTTGATTCCTTGATTATCATCAACCCGAAAACCATGAAGAAGACGGGAGCTATTGACCTTTCCAAGTACAAGGATAAAGATGCTCTCGTGGTGAGCCCGGGAACTGGCGTGATTGTTGACGGTCGCCTTTATGTGGGCCTTTTGCAAAACGTGAGCGACTATGCTACGGGTAATGAAGCTCAGGTCGCCATTATTGACGTCAAGAAGGACGAAGTAATTGAAGTTGCCAAGGATGATCGCATTGCTGCTGTGGGTTCCTTGGATGATTCCCAGAATCAGGCTTTCACTCTTCTTGATGGCTATATCTATTGCTATAGTAACGCTTCTTGGGGCTACGCTCCGGGCCAAGTTGATGGCTTCCTCCGTATCAAGGTGGGTGAAACCAAGTTCGATAAGGATTACGCCTGGTATATCACGAAGGACGTCGCTATCGATGGCATTACGAAGAAAGGTGTTTTCAAATATCTCGCTCCGGCAACGAACCCGAAGGATGGCTATGTCTATTCTTTCTTGAACGTGATGAAGGATTTGGAAAAGACTTGGACAGACATGGATAGCTATCACAATAACACTTGCAAGCCGGTGCAACTTGACCTTGCCAAGAAGAAGATTAAGGCTTTGCCGATTGGTTATTCTTCGAGCTGGGCAAGCTACGGCAAGTATGTTGAAGATGATGGCAAGGTGATTTTTGCGGTCTCTACCGAAGAAGATGGCAATGCATACTTCCGCTATGATCCGAAGATGGATAAGGCCGAAAAGATTGCCAAGGCTGAACAAATCCCGATGTGGATTGTACCGCTGAAGTAAGATTATGAGGCCTAACGGCTAAGCGAAAAAATCATGCGGGCGGGGCCCCAGCTCTGAGTGGATGCTTTCAGCATCAGCAATTACGGCTCAGCTATGTTTGCACAAGTGCAACCGCAGCATTCGCCTTTGATGCTTTTGACGCCTAGGCGTCAGCGGCTCTTTAGAAAATTTTTTGATAATGAATATCTATAAAAGAATGAGATTTGTGCTTGCTTGTGCCGCAGTTTTGACTGTGGCTGTTTTTGCGCAAGATGATGAAGTGACGCAATTCGATGATTTTGCGGATGATAATGAAAGTCCGGCGATTAGCACGGATGCTGCGAATGTCTCGGCGAATGGTGCCGCAGCTACGAACTCCTCTGCAAATTCGGAAGATGTCACAAAACTGGATTTGCTTTCGGTCGAGACGGAATCCGAGGCGGAACAGGCTGCTATTGCAAAACAGGTGGAAACGGTTTCTACGATTGATGCTGCTGAATTGCAAAATACGAGCAAGACAGTTTCTAAGGCTATTAATTCTGCGTCTGGCGTGAAAGTGCGCAAGTCTGGCGGAATGGGTAGCGAAGGCAAAATCAATATTCGCGGAATGGAAGGCAAGAACATTAAGGTGCTTGTCAACGGCGTTCCTGTCGAAACGCAGGGAAATTTGGGACTTGACGATATTCCCATTGATCAAATTGCAGATATTGAAGTTTATAAGGGCTACATTCCGGCGCGTTTTGCAACGGATGGCGCGGGTGGTGCCATTAACATTGTGACCAAGAAACGTCCGACAAATTCTGTGGATGCTTCTTACAGTCTTTCGAGCTTCAATACGCATAAAGCTTCCGTTGCCGCAAGCCATTTGATTGATAGCATTGCTGGTGATGCAAGCCTTGAAACTGGCGTGTCCGGTTACTTTAACCATTCCGATAACGATTATGAATTCACTTCGCCGTACATGAAGAGCTCTACAGGCGCGGATACGAGCGTTGTTCGCGATCACGACCATTATACCTCTTACAATGTGCAGGCTTTTGCGAATTTGATAAATGCTTGGTTTGACCAGGTTTCGCTCGGCGTAAGCTTTGGTGCATTTGACAAGCAAATTCAAGGTGTTGATAATCGCATTGTAGAATCCAGAGCCGAAGGCTATAATTTTGGAGTTTCGCTTGGACTTGACAAGAAGAACTTCTTTGCGAAAAATTTGAATTTCAGTGACTATTTTTCGTTTGGTTTTGCAGAAAATAAAATCATCGATACTAGCCGAGTCCATTGCCGCAACTGGTTTAGCTGCGATACGGCACAAAAGAATGTGGGCGAACTCGTATCCATGGGACTCCCAAGATTGCGTACGGTGCAAGTGCACGATTTCAACAACTTGCTGAATTTTGATTACCAGTTTATTAAGGATCAAAAGATTTATTGGAATACGCTCATCAAGTACCACAAGGAAAATCCTGAAGACGATTACGGCGCTAAAATGGCCCAGTTTAACACGGCGGGGCTTCCGGGAGAAGTTTTTTCGATAACGACGGGACTTTCTCTTGAAAATAATTTCTTTGATTCGCGACTCCAGAATCTTCTCGGTTTCAAGTTCCATTACATGAAGGCTGAAATTTCGAATATGCCGACGAGCCTTCTGATTGAACCTGCGGTTGAATCGAATGATTACAATGATTTTAGTTACGATGAAAGCTTGATGTTCAAGGTGGCAAATATGCTTTCTGTGAAGGTTTCGTATCAGCATGCCGTGCGCTTGCCGACTCCGGAAGAACTTTTTGGCGATGGCATTCGCGTGAGTGCGGCGACAAGTCTTAAGCCCGAACAGGCTGATAATTTCAACTTTGGAATTTCTGTAGACTTGCAAGAATTGCCGCTTGTGACAAGGCTCCGCTTTGATGGTGATGTATTTTATTCGTACTACAAGGATAAAATCCATTACATGAGTTCGGCACAGATGTCTACGCCTTACTTTAACATGAATCCGATTCGTGCCTGGGGCTATGAAGGTGATGTAAAGTTAGATGTCAACGAATGGATTTTGCTCGGAACGAATTGGACTTTCCAAGATTTGCGCAATATGAAATATACGGCAAAACAGGGGGTCCCTAAGGATGCGATTGTGCCGAATATCCCGAGGTTCTTTATGAATTATCTTGCGGAATTCCATATTGGTGATTTGTTTAGCAAGGAAGATTTTTTGAAAGTTTGGTGGTCTGCAAATTATACGGATGAATATTTCTACGGCTGGAAAATTAGCTCTCGCCAGAACCGTAAAATTAACGCTTCGTTCACGCAAGATATTGGTGTTGAATATTCCCTTTGGGATAATAAACTGGGCTGGAGCTTTGAAGTTGATAATATCACGGATAGCGAATCGTTCGATAAGTTTGGTGAAAGTAAACCGGGTAGAAGCTTTGCAACAAAGATTCGCTATAGCTTTAGATAGAAGGAATGTGTAAGAATGTGTTTGTCTGAATTACAGGAAAATCAAAAGGGTTTGATTCAAAAGATTAATGGGGATTCTCGTTTTGTTTCTCGTGTGGTTTCAATGGGACTCTCGCCGAGCAGCTCTTTTTTGGTACTGCAAAATGATGGTCGTTCGCCTGTGCTTGTGTATTCGCACGATACGATGATTGCGATTAACCGCAAGGAAAGCGCTCAGATTGATGTGGAGATGGCATGAAAACGATAGCTTTGCTTGGCCAGCCGAATTCTGGTAAATCAACGCTTTTTAATGCATTGACAGGCTCGCATCAGCATGTCGGTAACTGGCCTGGAAAAACCGTTGAAAGGGCCGAGGGCTATTTCACGTTTGATGAAGAAGTTTATCGTGTTGTTGATTTGCCGGGTAGCTATGGGCTTACGGCAAACTCTGCCGAAGAAGTTGTAACGCGAAATTTTGTGGAACAGGGCAATGCCGATATCGTCTGCATTATCGTTGATGCGTCGCAGTTGGAACGTAGTCTTTACATGCTCGCAGATTTTGCAGGGATTGAACGCCCCGTGATGCTTGTGCTCAACATGATGGATGTTGCTGAGCAGAAAGGTAAAAAGATTGATGTTCTAAAAATTCAAAGTCTTTTGAATATTCCAGTGCTTGGATTTACGGCTTCGAATTTGGAAGGCTATTCGAATTTCTTTAATACTTTGAAAAGGGCAATTGAAAAGCCTTCGAAAATTTCGTCGGAAAAAATTCGCGAAAAGGCTTTGGCGAATGTATCGGATAGTCGTGAATCCTCGCCAGTTTTGAAACTCGAAAAGTTGCTTGAATGCTTGGATTTTGGCAATCGCGAAAAGTTCTGGATTGTGTCGAAGCTTTTGGAAAATGATGCGCTTGTCTGTGCAGAAGTAGAAACTACGGTCAGCTCGGAGCTTTGGCGCGGTATCAAGAAAGTTCTTGATGATGAAGGTTCGAATGGCGGGCTTATCACGGGTGAAGCGAAGTACCGCTTTATTTCGGAAACGCTTCGCGAAGTCACTGCGGCTAGCGAAAAAACGGCAAAGCTTTCTCGCTTTGACAAGATGGCTACGCATCGCATTTGGGGAAAGTTTGTCGCATTCTTTATTTTAGTACTTACGCTTGCAGTAAGCATGATGATTGCGGTTCCGATTATTATGGGCTGCTTTGGTTTGCAGGGCGTTGTTGAACCGCTCGTGAACAATGCTCTTGGCGCATGGCCTGCTGTATCGTCGTTTGTGAACAGCGTTATTGTGGGCGGGCTTGCTGTGACTGTTGCCATGATGGGTTTTGTGTTTGCCATTCTCGTGACTTTTGGATTGATGGAAGATACGGGTTACTTGGCAAGATCTTCGTATGTGTTCGATTCTTGGCTTTCGCGCTTGGGCCTCCATGGAAAAGCTTTTATGCCTTTGGTTTCGGGGCTCGCTTGTACTGGCGGCGCTGTTTGCGGTACGCGTGTTCTTGATACGCGAGGACAGCGTTTGTTTGCAATGGTGCTTTTGTGGTCGATCCCGTGCGGCTCGAAAGTTGCTGTGGTGCTGTTCCTTGCTTCGGTCTTTTTCGGTTCGGCGGCTCCGCTGTTTGGCGTTATTTATGTGGCGTTGATTTTTGCTTCGTTCTGGATTTCGTCTAAGCTTTTCGGAAACAAGTTGATGCCTGTGAATGAACGCGTGGGCATGATTATGGAACTTCCGCCGTATCACAAGCCGCATTGGAAAATTTTGTTGAAGACGGTGTGCCGTAATGTATGGGAAGTCTTCAAAAAGGCGATTATCGTTATTTGGAGTATCTCGCTTGTCTTTTGGATTTTATCTTATTCAACAGATGGTCTTGTTGCGCATAGTCTTCTTTACCGTATTGGGAATTTTATTGAACCGTTTACGCAGATTTTTGGAATGCGTTGGCAACTCTTTATCTCGTATTTGGGCGGTGTCTTTAGCAAGGAAGCGTCTCTCGGCGTGATGAGTGTTGTTTTTTCGAGCTCTACCGATGCGTTCTCGTTAATTGCACGTAATGAAGCCGGTGCAAACCTCGGCGAAATGATGCGCGCGGCGGTATCGCTACCTGAAGCTCTTGCGTTTATATTTGCATCGATGTTCAATGTGCCTTGTGTGCTGACGATGGGTACAACGTATCGCGAAACGCATTCGCTCAAGTGGACAGCAACGATTGCAGGATATTATTTTGCGATTTCGTTGGGGCTTGCGTTTATCGTGTATCACATTGCACTTTGGGTGCTTTAGAGCTTCTTCACAAAACCCAGACTACAATAGAAGCGGGTATGGCGTGCCGATGGATAACTCCAAAGGTGCGCCATACTTGTTTGCGTTACGTCATCCTGAACGCGTAGCGTGAAGGATCCAGTGCTAAATATGACTGGATTGGGCTAAAGCTCCAACTTTTTGACTCGGTTATGACAACGCAAGCGTTGTCGCAACTCTCGCCTGCTGAGTTGTCTTCGCTATGCTCAGAATAACGAAAAGTTACCCTTGTCTAATCGGATTGATTTAAATCTGCTTAGAGTAGAAAAAGGATAGTATTTGAACTTATCTTTACTCGTCAATTTATGATTGAAACTGAATAGTAAATGGGTGGATGAGATTACAAGGATGAAAAAAGTTTTTGCTTCTATCGCTTTTTCTTCGCTTTGCGCTTTTGCTCAGAACGACGATGTAACGAGTTATGATGACGCGTTTTTCGATGAACCTGCGGCTGTTACGGATGCGGCTGGTACTGCGACAACTAATGAATCCGTTAAAAATGCAACTTCGAATAGCTCACGTGCCACAGAAAAATCCACGGATGTGACTGTTCTTGAAGGCTTATCTGTTGAAGATGAAAGCGAAATGGAAACGGCTCCGATTGATACAAAGATAAAGGCTGAGTCGGTTAAGGTTTTAGACACGAAGGAATTGCAGGGATCTAGCGCAACAATTGCCGATGTGACGAATCGTTCGAGTGGTGTAAAAGTTCGCCAATCGGGTGGACTTGGCGGTGAAAGTAAAATTAATATCCGTGGGATGGAAGGTAAAAATGTAAAAGTCCTTGTCGATGGAGTGCCTGTCGATAATGGTAATGGAAATCTTTCGATTAATGATATTCCTATCGATAAAATTGACCGTATTGAAGTTTATAAAAGCTATGTGCCGGAGCGTTTTGCAACGGATGGCATGGGTGGAGTTGTCAATGTTATAACAAAGGGGCTTGCCAAAAGTTCTGTGAACGGCTCTTATTCCATTGGCAGTTTCAATACGCATAAGGCGTCTCTTGATGCTAAATACGTTTGGGTTACGGATTCGACAAAGAATCGTTCTGTAGAAATTGGGGCTTCTGCCTACTATAACTATTCAGATAACGATTACGAATTCACGACGCCTTATATGGATACGGTGGTGACGCGTGATTATGGCCGTTATTACAGCTACAATGTTTCTCCATTTGTTGGCTTGAGTAATTTTTATTTTGATAAAATTAATTTTGGTGCAAGTTTTGGAGCGAGTGATAAGGAAGTGCAATCGACTGCGCATCGCGTAGAACATGCTTCGGCTGATGCTTTTGGATATGGATTTTCTGTAGCTTTTGAAAAGACGAATTTGTTTGTGAAAGGCTTGTCTTTTAATATTTCTGTTAGCTATAATTATGGTATAGAAAATGTGGTGGATACAAGTCATGTGTATTTCTATGGCTGGGATAAATCCGATTTCAAAGAAAACGAAAATGCATTGGGTGAAATTTCGTTAGGTTCTCCATCACTTTTCGAATATAAAAACTACTCGTTGTTTGTTCCTTGGAATGTTGGTTATGAATTTTCGCAAAATCACAATTTGACATGGAGTGGGTTGTATCGTTATGATTCGCAGAAATCTAAGGACAAATTGTCTGTAAAAGAAAAAAAGTTGAATAATGCTGTATTCCCTGGACGTGTCTATTCGCTTATAACGGGATTGTCTGTTGAAAATAATTTTTGGGAAAAACGTATCCAAAATGTCGTTGGAATTAAAGGATATTTTTATAACATTGTCGCTGATGATGACGGTGAAAATCGAATCCAACAGTTGACAAATGATGAGTACTCTCAAAATAATTTTGGATTTAGCGAAAATTTACGTGTTAAGATCATAGATCCATTGGCTGTGAAAGCTGGGTATCAGCACAGTTTAAGATTCCCGACACGTGAAGAGATTTTTGGTGATGGCCTTTATGTGGCTTGTTCTCCAAATTTAAAGCCTGAATATTCTGATAATTTTACGGCAGGGGCTGAACTCGATTTAGATAAAATTCCGCTATTGTTGAAGCTGCATCTTGAATTTAACTGGTTCTATCTTTTGATGGATGATCGTATTTATTGGAATAGTTACGTTGCTGTGCCGCGCCCTTATTACAATAGCGTTGGAACAAAAACAAGCGGCTTTGAAATAGATTTAAGGCTCGATATAAATGAATATATTGCGCTTTCGTTAAACATGACAAAGCAAGAAGCCAAGAGCCGCGAAGCGGATTATGCTTATGGTATCGCAAAAGATTTGATTGTGCCGAATATTCCGACATTCTATATGAATTTTGGTGCGGAATTCCATATCGGTGATCTCTTTTTCCGTGATGATTTCTTTAAGCTTTATTGGTTTGCGAATTATACCGATGAATATTACTATACCTGGAAAGTTTCTAAAAAACAAGATCGCTCTATTCCGAGTTCGTTCTCGCAGGATTTGGGCGTAGAATATTCGATTCTTGCAAATAAACTTTCATGGAGCTTTGAAGTTCATAATCTTACGGATGAGCGTGTTTACGATAAGTACGGAGAATCCAAACCAGGTCGCTCGTTTGCTACGAAGATGAAGTTCTCGATTTAAAAATTTAAAACAATAAAAAAGGAAACAATATGAAAAAGTCATATAAATTGATTCCGAGCCTTGTCAAAGGACTCGCCATTTCCAGCCTCGTTTTTGGACTTGCCGCTTGTAGCGATTCAAGTTCCAATGCTTCCGATGATTCCAATGACAATGGAAAGAAATACGGATTTTCCTTTATGGTGGAAAATTCCCAGTTTGTAGGAACCGCATCGCTTTCTGCTGACCAAAAGAAAGTTGTTGATGATTTTATTGAAATTCCGAATAAGGGTAGCGTTCAATATTTTAATGGCTCTATCTATGTGCTCTATGTCGAAGAAATGAACAGTACTCTTGCCCGCTATGAGCTTGATGAAAATAATAATATGGCAGAAAAGCCTGCTGCTACGGCTAAATTTAAAGGCACACATGCGCTCATGATGAAGTTTGTGGATAAGGACAAAATGTATGTCGAACAGACTTTAGGTGATGCTTTGACTGCCCTTGATCCGGTGACTCTTAAGGAAAAGGCTACAATTGACCTTTCCAAGTACATTGATCAAAAAAATGGCGCTGTAAGTACGGTTCCGAATTCTGCTGTTGTTCGCGATGGCAAGATGTTTGTTGCTGTTTCGCAGATGATTGATCTCAATAGCATGATTACGGGTGCACAGGGCTCTGTTATTGTTATTGACGTCAAGACGGACAAGGTAGAAAAAGTTATTACTGAAGATATGACAGCTGCCGTTGGCGTTATTGATGATATGAACAATACGATGTCCTTTATCGATGAAGATGGCGACATTTATTTCTATTCTAATGCTGCAATGGGCTGGATGGATGGCTATAAGGAAGGCTTTGTTCGTATTAAGAAGGGTCAAACTGAATTCGATAAGGATTGGGTTTTCCATTTGCATGATGCAGCTTATGCCGGCAAAAAGACTAACAATAATTTCTTGATGAGTGGTGGCGCTTATTTGGGTAAGGGCAAGTTCCTTGGCTTCTTCGGTAATTTTGAAGATCCGAGCAACTACAATAATTACGAATGGGAATTTGTTGTAATTGATTTGAAGAAGAAGACTATCGAAAAGATTGAAGGCCTTACTCCGACAATCCCGTGGTTTGCTCCTTCGATCCATAAGGATTCCGATGGCAAGAGTGTTCTTTTGGGACATGCCGATAAGAAGGGCGGCGCTGTTTACCGCTATGACATCGCATCGGGAAAAGTCTCTAAGGAAATGGATGTCGTGACTGGAACTGCTTACTATATCGTTCCGCTTGAAGACTAGTGCTGATTAAAGTTTAGACTCCTACATATCTTCTATAATCCCAGACTCCCATAGAAGAAAAAAGTATGGCGTGCCAATTGTTGATTCAAACGGTGCGCCATATTTTTTTTGTCTGAACGCGTAACGAGAATGACGAAAAAAAGAAGCGCCGGAAAAATTTTCCGACGCTATTTTATACTAAGGAGAGATGTTAGTGGATAAGGCTTATGAACTCCTTGATGCTTTTTGCTTGAAGAATTTGGTCGATGTTTACGGTCTTCTTGAGGTCTAGAGCGATTTTGTCGACGAGTTTCATCAAGGTGATGGAATCTCCTCCGATGGAGTAGAAATCATCGTTCATAGAAATGCCTGGATTTTCGAAAACGTTTTGCCAGATTTCGAGCATTGCTTTTTCTTCGTCAGAAATGTTCTCGTTCGTGGTGCTTGCTGGTGTCGCTGTTGCAATAGAAATTTCCGGAATTGGAAGTTGCTTTTTGTCAACCTTGCCGTTGGCGGAAAGCGGGAATGAATCCATTGTAACGATGCGCGACGGAATCATGTATCCTGTGAGCGTTTTTGAAATCTCGGCCTTGATGGTGCTTTCGGCGTTTTCGATGCTTGCCCCGAGAACGTAAGCGATGATTTGCTTGCCGCTGCCCGGAACGTCCTTGAGCGCAGCGACAGCACGTGAAACAAACCCTGTATGCATAATTGCGGATTCGATTTCACCAAGTTCAATGCGGAAACCATTGAGCTTGATTTGCGTATCGGAACGGCCCAGGAATTCAATAAAGCCTTCTGTTTTGAGTTTGCCCAAATCGCCGGTGCGGTATATGCGGCCAAGTTGTGGATGCTTGATAAATGCCTTATTTGTTTTTTCTGGATCGTTGTTGTAGCCCTTCGCGAGTCCAACGCCACCAATGTAGAGGTCGCCTTGAACTTCTGGCGGACAAAGTTTAAGCTCTTCGTCGAGAACGTAGAATGTTTGGTTTTTCATCGGGTAACCATAAGGGATACAATCCCATTCCGGGCGCACTTCACTAAATGGGTAGATGATGGACCAAATAGCCGCTTCGGTGGCGCCACCGAGACTGATGAGGTCTGCGGTGCTGCCTGCGTTCTTTGCGGTGGTGCAAATGTCGAGAGGAATGCGGTCGCCCGAAAGGAGTACCTTGCGGAGCGAAAGCTTGCTAGAATCATTTGCCGAGATGCGGTGCTTCATCGCCATGTCGAAAAGAACAGGGACGGAATTCCAAACGGTCACATTTTGCGTTGTGAGAATTTGACAAACTTCGCTCATGTCGCGCGCATCGCTTACCAATGCTAGCTTTGCGCCGCTGCTGAGAGCTCCGAAAATATCGTAGACGGAGAGGTCAAAGCAAATCGAAGAAATGCCGATGAGAGCATCATTTTCGTTTAAGGACAAACGTTCATTGACATCGATGATGGTATTTGCTGTTGCTCCGTGCTGCATGATGACGCCCTTGGGCTTGCCTGTACTACCTGATGTGTAGATGATATAGGCTTCATCTTCCGGGGCGTTTATCATTTGGAGTGGTTTGTCGCTGTAGTTTTGGATTCCTTTAGCTTCGAGGTAAGATTTTTTCAAGAGGCATTTGCAATTGCCGTCTTGCATAATGAAATCTATGCGTTCCTTCGGATACGAAACATCGACCGGAACATAAACGCCGCCCGCCTTGAGAATGCCGAGAATGCTTGCAATTGTTTCAGGAATGCGCTCTCCTAAAACGGCGACTCGGTCTCCGCGGACAACGCCTTTTTCTTGCAACAAATTGGCAATGCGATTCGAAAGGCTGTCGAGTTCGGCGTATGTGAGCGAGGAATCTTTCCCGACAACTGCGGTGCGGTTCTTGAACAATGGCATTGCGCTATTGACGAGCCCGTGTAATGTTTTTTTCGGTGCCGGCTTGACTTCGGGATTGTAGCGTTCCCATACTAGGTTGATTTCGGGGAAACATGTTTCGTGTTCGCCGTTGGCAATGTAGCGGATGTTTTCGACAAAGTCATGGAACATCTGATCAATAATTGTCGGGTCGAAAATTTCCTTGACAACGTCCCATGTTACATAGAGCTTTTTGCCCATTTCGGCAATTTGGTTGTCGATGAAAATCTGCGGAGTTTGCGAAATGGAGTAGCGCAATTTGCCGAGAACTTCGTAATAATTTTCGGGAGCATCGAACAGAACGCATGTGAACACCACGGGCAAAATAGCCTTGCCAAATTGATTCTTCGACTTTGCCAATTCGCGCATGATTTCGGTGCCGTCGTAAGACAAGTGGTCAAGACCATCGACAATACGGTTTTGCACATCGGTAGCCTGCTTCCACAAATTGTCTTCGTTCATCGAAAGCGCAAGCGGTAAAAGCTTGGTGAAGTCACCGATAATCTTTTCGACATCCTTATGGAATGGCTTGCGTTCAAATGCCGTCAAGTTCAGCACCATATCGCGCTGGTTGCTCCAACGTTCAAGAACTTTGGCGTAGATGGTGCAAAGGAGCGCCGATGGCGATACGCGATGGGCCTTGGCAACTTCCTTGAACTTGGACCAAGTCTTTTTACAGATGACATCTTGCTTGCGCGTGATTGTATAATCGGTGCAATCCGAAATTTTCTGTGCAAGTGGAACATGCGGGTATTCAGGGAAGCTTGGCAATCGTTCAAGCCAGTAGGCTTTATCTTCTTCGTAGCGTTTCTCATCGCGGGAATGCGAAAGGTCACGGACGTAGCGCTCGTAAGAGTAGCCAATGCGTTCTTCAAAAGGTTGCTTGCGCAAAATTCGTCCCAAGTCCGAGAAGAAAATCTGCATGCTGTCGCCATCGCAAACCATCAAGTCGAAACTCACGAAGATAATGCGGTTCGTGTCGCCGTAATCGATGGCCTTGAATGTAAAGAGTGGCCATTGGTCGTGCTTGTAAATATGATGCGAAAGTTCGTTGCGAATTTTAAGCGACTCGGATTCGCGTTCAGCAGCAGTGCAATGGACAACTTCAACTTTGTAATCGGGAACTTCGGTCAGGACTTTTTGCGTTCCGCTCGGGAGGAATATGGCCCTGAATGCATCGTGCTTTTTGACGACTTTGCGGATGGCGTTTTCGATTTCTGCAACGGTGTATTGCGAATCGATTTCGAAATAATAGTGGGCATTGTATTTGCCGAGCTCAAAATGGTCATTGCGTCCGTTTAAGTAGGCGAGCTGAACGCCTGTCATCGGAAATTCCGCACCCTTGCCGGAAACTCCCGTGTCTGCATTTTGTGTGTATGCCGTTTCGTTCTTGGTAACGATTTTATCTTCGACAGTTTCTGCAAATTCCTTTGCGTTTGGAGTGTTCAAAACGGAGACGAATGGAACGCGGATGCCAAATTTTTGATCAATGCGTTGGGCGATTCGTTGCGCCTTGATGGAATCGCCACCGAGCTCAAAGAAGTCCAGACTGCAATCGATTTCTTTCAAGTCAAGAACAGATTTCCAAATATCGATAATGGCCGATTGCGTCTCGGTGAGAACGATGGGTGATTTTGCTTCAGCGCTTTCGTTCGTATTTGCTGTAAGCGTTTGCAAAAGCGATTTGCGATCGAGCTTGCCGTTCGCGGAAAGAGGCATTTCGTCCAAGTGAACGAATCGGTGCGGCACCATGTAGGCGGGCAAGAATTGAGAGAGCTCTTTCTTGAAAACTTCCTTGTCTGTTTGCTTGCCTGTGTAAAATGCAACGATGTGCTTGCTCGGATCCAAAACAACGATGGAGGCATCGACTTGTTCTAGCGAATTCATGCGTTGTTCGATTTCACCGAGCTCAATACGGTAGCCGCCGACTTTGACCTGATTGTCTTTGCGGCCGAGGAAGACTACGTAACCGTTTGCGGAAAAACGCCCAAAGTCACCGGTCTTGTAAATGCGACCGAATTTGGGATGGTAGATAAATGCGGCCTTTGTCTTTTCTTCGCTATTGGCGTAGCCTTGTGCAACGCCCACACCGCCGATATAGATTTCGCCTTGAATTTCGGGCGGGCAAATTTCAAGAGATTCATTCAGAATGTAAATCGTTTGGTTCGCAAGCGGATATCCGTAAGGGATGCTTTGCCAACTAGGATCTACGTGTACGATGGGGAAATAAATGGACCAAATGGATGCTTCGGTTGCGCCGCCCAAACTGTAAATTTTTGCTTCAGGGAAATGTTTGCGGATGCGTGCGGGGAGCGAAACAGGAATCCAGTCGCCGCTCATGAGGACGTTTTTCAATTCATGATTGACGTAGGTTTCGTCGAGGCTGTCGATGAAAAGTTCCATGCCGGCCGGCACTGAATTCCACAGGATGTTTTTGGAAGAATCTACAAAACGCTTGATCTCGTCAGTTTCGCGGATGTCCTTTGCTATGTCAAGTTCTGCACCTGCAATCAAGGAACCGAAAAGATCGTAAACGGAAAGGTCGAAGCAGTATGAAGAGAGTCCAAGAATCGAAGCGTTTTCGTTAATTCCCATGCGTTCGTTGATGTCGAGAATCGTATTCATCATGGCCGCGTAAGAAATCGACACGCCTTTGGGAACGCCCGTGCTGCCGGAAGTGTATATAACGTAAGCGGTTGCATCGAGATTCGGATTTGGAGCGAAGTCTGCACGTTCGCGAGTCGGTGCTTCTACGAGCTTTTGCGGATTGACAAGCAATTTGCAATTGGAATTTTTGACAATATATTCCTTGCGGTCTTCGGGCCACTTGTCATCAACGGGAATGTATGTGGCACCCACGCCCATCGTGGCAAGGATGGCGATGACTGTTGAAAAATTCTTCTGCGAAAGAATGGCGATGGAATCGTTGCAATTGACGCCCTGCTTTTTAAGCATGTACATGGCTTTGCGTACAGAATCTTCGAGCTCGCCGTAAGTCATGGTTGTCATGACACCGTTCTTGAGTGCTATGCGATCATGGTATTTCTCGAAGGATTTTTGCAGGTATTCAATCGGATGCTTGATATCGAATTCTTTTTTTGTCGAATTGTATGCGATAACTCTTTCTTCGAATTGTGGCGCTTGAACAGTACATTCGCCAGTTTTTGAAAAAGCTTCGATGCTTTCGCTGTAGTAACGGAACATTTCAGTGATGGTATTCGGAGTGAATATCTTTTCGAGATAGTCCCAAGAAATCATCAATGAGCCATCGTGAGTTTTGCAAATTTGGTTGTCGATGCTGACTTGCGATGTTTGTGATTGAACATACGAAACCTGCAAGCCCTTGGCTTCGGGGAGCCTCCCGAAAAGCATACTCGTGAAAACAATCGGCATCGGATTTTCGTTGTCGATTTGTTTTTGGCGGATGAGATCGCGAATGACTTCGACGCCTTCGTAAGCGCTGTGGTCGATTCGTTCGTACATGCGGTCGCGAATGGCTTGTAACGCTTCTCGAAGCGGCAATTGCGCAATTTGGGTGTTGTCAAAATCGAAAATAACATTGCTTGTATAATCGCCGATGATGTAGTTCATGCCTTCTACACCGTAAGGGCGATTGAGCATCGTGATGTTGACAGAAAACTTCTCGCTTTCGCTAAATCGTGCGAGCGTTTTCAAGTAAAGGTAGAAGAGGACAACGCTAGATGTGACGCCGTTCTTGCGGGCAGTAATTTCCATGTTGCGGAGAGTGTCCTTACTGAACACATTCTGCATGCGCTTGCAAATGTTTGCCTCGTTATTGCGCGATGCTGTAACAGGGAGCTTTGGTGCGGCAGGAATATCGGCTTCAAGCTTGTGCCAAAATTCTGCATCGCTATCGTGCTTCGCGTTATCCTTGCGCGACTTAATCCATTCTACATATTCCGGGATTGATTCAAAATCGTATTCAGGGAGTTTTCCTTCATGATAGAGCATCAGAAATTCCGATGCGAGCCCTTGTGCGCTCATCCCGTCTACAAACATGAGCTCTAAATCGACGGTTGCGATATTGCGTTTTTCTGTAGAAATGTTGGTGATATCGAAAAGTGGCCACTTGCTAAGATCACGCATTTCTGTTTGTGCCTGTAAGCGCTTCTCGTCAAGAACTTTTTTTAAATCCGCTTCAGAAACGCTGGTGCGTTCGATTTTAAAATTCTTGCTGATATCTTTTGCAAGAATACATTGATTTTCTTCTTCTACGAATGCTCGGAGTGCTTCGTGTTTTTCAATCAATTGACGGAAACATTCTTCGGCCTTGTCGATGTCCAAAGAATGTTCCACTTCAAAATAGATATGCGTGGAGTTTACAGACCCGTGAAAGTTTTGCTCTCTCCCGAGTCTGTAAGACTGCTGCATTGGCGTTAGGGGGATTTTTTTTTCGACTTCGGCACCTTTGCCGAGCTTTTCTTGAATCTTATCAACCAAGTCGCCGATTGTTTCTGCTTTGACCAAATCGAGCATTCCGAATTCTATGCTGAGTTTGTTCTTGACTTCTCCAAGGAATCGGAACATTTGAATGGAATCTTCAAAAACTTCGTAGAGGGATGTTTCTGTTTGGACGTTTTGCTTTAGAATTTGATTAACGATTTCGAGAATTTCTTTTTGCGAAAATTGCGACATGGAATCTCCTTAGATTTTACCTTCTTTGTAGGCGGCGTACAGTTTTTCTTTGGCGATTTTTCCGGTTCCTGTAAGCACTAGTGATTTGAGCGGGATGACTTCTTTGAGACCGAAACCCATTTCCGAGAAGACGAAATCTTTGAGTGAATGTGTATTCACTTTTTCGGGTTCGCAATATTCGACAAAGAGGTAGATGTAATTTGTAGACGCTGCGGAATCGTTTACGCCGCAGGCAGCGCAGCGGTAGCCGAATTTTGAAGTGACAACTTGTTCGATATCGCGCAAGTAAATGTTTTTGCCGTGGATAAAGAACATGTCTTTTTTGCGGCCCACAACGTATAAAAGTCCATTGCTCAAAAAGCCGAGATCGCCCGTGTCGAGCCATCCGTCAACAAACATATCCGAAGAATCCTTGTTTAAGTAGCCGGTGCAGATGTAATCGCTGAACACCTGGATGCTTCCCACGGTGTTATCGGGAAGGACTTTGTTTTCTTCATCGCAGATGCGGATTTGCATTTCGGGAATCGGTCGGCCCTGGCACACGATATCTTTTGCGTTTTCACGGAGCCCCTTCATGTCGAAATCAATACCCGATGTTACCTTGTTCATGTCGAGTTCTGGATATTCGTGGTCCATGTTGAACGTTACGGCGCCCAAAGCTTCGGTAAGGCCGTAAAGCGGAACGATGGCGTGTTCGTGCATTCCGAATTTGGCCATGGTTTGGGTAAATTCGGCAAAAACTTTTTTGGAGAGGGGTTCACCGCCGTTCAAAATAAAATCGATGCAAGATAGATCCCATTTTTCGCTGCCGTCCAAGGCTTTCAAGAGAAGCGGATAGGCAAAATTCGGGGCGGAAGTCTTTGTGGCTCGCGTCTTGCTGACCGCATCGAACCATGATTTCGGATTCTGGATGAATTCTGCGGCGTCCATGTGGACGGCACCCGTCTTGTAGTACATCGGGATTGTGATGAGCGTGACAACGCCGAAGGCGTGCTCTAGCGGGAGCCATTGCAACCATGTATCTTTTGAACTTGTCTTTAATGCAATGTTCAAATTCTTGAGCATCAGAAGGAACCTTTCGTTTGTCATCATTACGCCCTTGGGGTCCGAAGTACTTCCTGATGAATAAAGTACAAGTGCGAGTGCTTTTGGATCAACATCGACGTAATCGATTTCGCTTGGCAAATCTTGCGGGATTTGTGTGATTTCTTCGGGAACGGTGATTAAACGTTTCAAATCACATTCCTTCCAGAAAAACTTGATGAATTCTGCCGTTTCGGTGTCGGCGATGATGGCTGCTTGTGGATTGGCGTTTGCCACGCGAATTAATCGGGTTACGTGGTCTTTGCTACGAGCGGCCGTCAATAAAACGGGGGCGATTCCCATGCTCAACAATGCATAGAAATTCCCCATGAAGGCTTTTTTCGATGCTCCGTTAATTTGGAAAATGACAAGATCGCCTTGCTTGAGGCCTGCCTTTTCAAAAGTATGTCGTGCGTAAAGAATGCGTGTCTTGAGTTCGGCTTTCGAAAAATTTGTTGCAATTCCGTTTTTCATTAGAATGATGCGAAAATCGCATTCAAGGTATTCCTTCAATTTTTGATTAAGCGAAGGCAAGTTTTCCATTTTGTGGTTCTCCTATTAAAAAATCAAAGAGGTCAATTTTGGTGAGGTATTTGACGGGTAAAAGTTCCGAGCCGAAAACGCTGGTAACAGTTTTCTCATCGTTGATGACTTGCATTTTTCCAGATCTGTAATCGAATGAATCCCCGTGATAGCCAGAAAAGTTGATACAGGAAATGTTTTCATCAATTCCTGTACCAACGTATTTGAGGAAACATTCTTTCATTGACCACAGACGTGCAAATGTACGAGCCTTGTCGTTGGAACGATTGATGGCTTGCTGTTCGAAAAAGTTCATTGCTCTTGGAACGCAATCTAAATTGCGGTCATCGACATCAGTGATGTCTACGCCAACCGGAAAAATGGCAAGTGCGCAAGCGATGCCTCCTGCGGTATGTGATAAGCTAAATTGCAATTCGGGCATGCCTTTGATAAACGGCTTTCCGTAAGGACCGAATTCAAATTCAACTTTTTCGTCAATGCCTTTTTCTTCTATTAGGGCGTATCGCAAAAGAATGTAAGCGAGTGCGGAAAGTTTGCGATCTTTGAAAAAACGGTACTTGTCAACGCGTTTTGCGCGTTGCTCGCTCAGTAGGGGCCATAGCCCCGCCAAGTCGCACTCTGTAAATGTTTCGGTTTCTGTGAAAATGTAAAGCACTTACAAAACCTCGTCCCATTTTTCGGTGAGCAATCGTTTGAGTAAATTCACGTTTGTAGCGAACATCTGCTTTAATGTTTCTGGTGCAAAAGCGGGTTCTGCATAATCCCAATTGATGGAAAGCCTCCCGTCAAAATTGGTGACTTGATAATCCAATACAACTTGCGGAGTTTTGCTCAATGCGTAAATTTGTTGCAATCCTTGGGGTAAATCGCTGTTGGACTTTTGCCCGTTTTCAAGCACGCAAGTGATGACAATCGGCATTTGTGCGCGCATGGGCGAAAGACCTTCCTTGAATTTGAGAATCTTTGTACCGTCGTATGTATGGAAGCGTACAAGTTGCCACATGTCTTTTTGCACGGACTGCACGCATTCCAAAAAGTTCTTGCATTTTTTCGAAAGCGTGATGAATGCAATGTTCGTGAAATCGCCAACGACCGAGTTGATGTCTTTGTGAAGCGGTAAGCGATTGAACAAAGTGGAATTGATGGTGAGTGAATCGCACTTGCTGAAACCAAGGAGCGCCTTGAGATAGGCGGTGCTGATGACGGCGGCAGGTGTTGTGCGATATTCGCGGCATTTCTGCTGGAATAACGCAAACTCATCGACTGTCAATTCTCCAGAAATTCTTGAAAAACGATGGTTGTGAATTTCTGAAAGCGGTTTTGCATATGGCAAGTCCGGTTCGCAAACGAGCTCGTTTATTTTTGATTTCCAGAATGCTTCGGCTTGCGAGTAATCTTGCTGCTTTTCGAATGTAATCAAGTCGTTGCAATAATCCTTGAAGGAGTAATCGACCCATTGCACGGTTTCGTTGCGATAAAGTTTGAACATCTGCGAAAGCGCGATTTTTGCACTCCAGGCATCCATAATCATGCAGTCGAAATCAAAATGCAGAACGTCTTTTGTGTTTGGCACGCGCGAAATGCGCATCGTAAAGAACGGCCATTGATTCAATGGATAAATGTGGTGGCTCCATTCCTTGCGCTTTTCGAGACGTTCTTCGATGGATTTTAATTCGACAACTTCAATGGAATACGTCGGGGCGGTTTCGAGAACGCGCTGTGTTCCTTTTGCAGAAATCACAAGGCGAAGAGCATCATCGTGAGCGATAACTTCGTTCCATGCGTTTTGCAACCGCGTTACATCAAGCGTTTCGTCAAGTTCAACTTCCAAATAATAATGCGTGTTGATCCCGCCAAGATCGTAAACAGGATCGCGACCGACAAGGTATGATTTTTGAATGGGCGAGAGCGGGAAAGAATTTTGTTCTTCTTCCGCTTGCTTTTCGAGAAGCGCGATGATTCCGGCCTTGTTTGCCTTTAAACATTCCTTGTCTTCGCTAGAAAGCGCTCCGCTTGCAGCGCGGAATTTTAGCTTGCCCTCTTCGAGCCAAAGCGTTACGCCGCGCTGTACGAAACTTTCAATGAGTTCCTTTGCGGTTAGAGAATCCATTAGTTGTTCTCCTGCAAATTTTTCAAGGAAAGTTTTTCGGCAAGTTCCGACGCAAATTCCTTCGATGTGAATGCGGTGAAATGGTCGCCTTTGAGTTGCTCGTATTTGATTTCACCAATGCAAAGGTCATCCCATTTTTGGAACAGCATCTTGTCTGCATTCTTGAAAATGCTGTTGCTGTTGTCAGCCTTGAAATAGCGCAAATCGCCGAAATACGGAGTCGGATTGTAATTGATCATGACGTTGAAATTTTGATCGAACGTATTCTTAATTCGAGCAAAGGCTTCGTCGGTCATGCTATTGCCAAAATCACCGGAGTATTCCTTGATTTTCTGGAATCGCTCGCTTGATGCCAATGCGTTGAAAGTCCGGATGGCATCTGCATCAGGCGATTGACCGATAATCTTTTCGAAATCGTTTTCATCAATGATTTTTTTCTTTGTTTCTTCGATATAGCTGTTCATCAAGAAGGTGATGTCTTCGAACTTGAAACCAACCTTTTCTGGATTAACGTCAATCAATGTGGCAAAGAAGAAATCTTTAATGTTTGTCTGCTTGATTTCGAACGGCAAACGTGCTCCTTCGATGATGGCAAGGTCCACAATTTCGATTTCAGCATTTTCGAGACGTTCAGCAAGTTCCAATGAAAGTTTTCCATTGAAGCTATAACCGATGATCTGTACTTTCTTGACGCCAGCTTCTATAATCTTGTCTGCAAATTCCTTGGCCAAGACGCTTGCAACTTCAGCCTCGCCAATTTCAAAGAAGTGTTGCGTATTCGAAAGTTTGAACGTGAAAATTTCGCCTTCGTCCTGACTTTCCATGAGCGGAATAATTTCATGGAACATTTCGTCGTTCCAAAGAACGGTCGGGAGGAGTACTCTTGCACAATCGTCCTTTGCCTTGCCGTAACGTTTGAGTTGAATGAACTCTCCCGAATTGTCAGTTGCTTCTTCGACTTCGTTTTTCAAGAAGCGTGCAACTTCAGTGACTGTCGGGAAATCAAGCATCTGCTTCAATATGGCATCGAATGTCTTGTCCGAAGCGAGTTCGTTGCGGATGGTCGTTGCCATTTGCGCCATGAGCAAGGAATCTGCGCCAAAGTCATAGAAGTTGTCGTCTTTACCGAGAGAGTCGATATTCAAAGCCTTGATGGCAATTTCGATAAGGCGATTTTCGATGGATTGGTCTTTACCCTGTGATGCTTCGAATGCATCTGCGTAATGTTTGAGCGCCTGCTGGTCTACGCTTCCGTTTGCGGCTAAAGGCAACTTGTCGAGAATATGGATAGACGTGTTCTTTTCAGGGCAGATGTCGTTTAGTATCAACTTTACAGAAGATTCGGAAACTTCATCCCTGTCATACTTGAATTGCTTGACGTAAAGGTATCCGCCTAGCATTTTGGCCTTTGCTTCATCTTGCGGGAATGTTGTTGCGTTTGCAAGACCGTCTTTTTGACGTAGCAATTCAATCCAATCTTCTTTAGGCAAGAACATGTGTTTTTCTCTAATCTTGTCTATGGGCTTATCCATCATCAAAGCCTGCGATACGGATATGGATGCAGTATCGGAACCGACTTCTTCGATAAAGAGATAACCGCCTGGGACTAGAGTTTTCTTCATTTGTTCTAGCGTGTGGTCTAGATCTATGGAGTTGGCCATCGCGCCGCCACATAGAATAATGTCGACACTGTTTTCGGGGAGTCCTTGGCTTTCGAATTCTTCGTTAAAGTCCAATTGCGTGAAAATCATTGCTGGATCTTTATGCGTGTATTCTCCAGCCATGGGGAAGAATTGTGTAAACTTGTCTGTGAAATTGTATATGAAAGGGAAACCTGATTCTTTAAGACCTGCGAACGCCTGTCTTGTGATTTGCCCTGTGCCAGCACCCAATTCAAGAATTCTCCATGTTTTCTTGGAATCCGTTGCCATAATCTGCTTCAAAAATTCTACGAGATGTTCGTTGATAATCTTGTAGCTGTTTTGGGCCTGTACAATATCAGACCAATTTTGCAACGCATTGTTTTCGTGATTGTCGCTGTAGTTCTTGTAGACAAAATCATTTGGATCGGCGTTGCCTGCTAAAACTTCGCCAAAGTGGATTCCGTTTTCTTTGAGATAACGAACGTATGGCTTCGAAGCGATATGGCTATCGGTGTTTTGAATGACTTCGTCCCATTTATTTTCGTTTTGTTCGAGCGAAACATCTTGTAAAATCTTGAATTTGTTGCCGCAAGGTGTGATGTTGCCATTTTCTAAAAGAACATTTATCCATTCTTGGGCGTGGAAACGGAATTTTTCCGGTATGGCATTTTCGAGTTCTTCCTTGGTAAAATCTTTGCCGTAAACAAGAATATTGTTTTGCAAAAGTCCAAGAAGAATGGAGTCGGCAGCCGTTTTTTCAATGTTCTTGTAGCTATTGCTGATTTTTTCCCAATCGAAGTTTTTATGTGTCGCGGAAATTTCTTTATCCACCTGAGTTACGTTTTTGGTGAAAATTTCTTCACATTCATCAATTCGATTTTTCTGCTTTTTGCGTGGTTCCACGGCAACGATGAGGTTGTCTTTATTGTTGCCCAAGAATGCTGTCGCTTTTTCAATTGGCAAACTGCTGACAAGTGCTTCTTCAACTTGCGTAAGGTTTAGCGCGCCTGTCTTGGCCTTAGATTCCTCGAAGAACTTGAGGATGTTCTTGCGGTCGATTTTTCCATTTGCAGAAAGTGGCAATGCATTGAATTCTTGGATGTAGCCCGGGTGCATGTAATGCAACAGGTATTTATCGAGATGTTCCTTGAGCTTTTCGTTATCGATAACTTGTTTATCGCTCTTGACTTGCTTGACAAAGAACAGCACATGCAAAAGATCAAGTGCACTGTCGTTAGCCGGGAATGAACTCAGGTTGACGTTCTTTTCGCCATGCAAAAGTTTTTCGGTCCATTTGCTTCGAGACATTTTGAGCTGTTCAAAAATCTGCTTCTGGCGTTCTAAATCGTCAGAAGGAACATCCATCAAAAGTGCCTGCGTGATGGTAATCCAAGCGGAGAGTTCATAGGATTCCAGGAACATAAAGTGCCCACCGGGAACGAGAACGTCTTCGATTTGCGATAGAGTCTTGCCGAAATCAATCGCGTTGTCCATGACGTAGCCGCCAAAGACGATGTCAAACGTATTCGATTTTAATCCCTGCTTGCGGAAATCTTCATTTACGTCTAACTGCTTGAATACAAGTTCCGGATAATCCTTGAACATTTCTGCCGCTGTCGGGAAGAAGTGCTTCAAGTAATCGGTGAAGTAGTATTCAAACTTGTGTCCCTTCAATACCGGCAAAAGGTAGCGTGTTGCAGAACCGGTTCCTGCGCCGACTTCCAAAATGCGAATGGTTCGGTTTGGATTTTCGTCCAAGATTTTTTTGAAGTACTCCGCCAATGTGTTGTACGCAATACGCATGATTTTGTTTTTGACGTAAAGCGAATCGACATAGCGGTATTTGTCGCCTTTTTCGGGGTAAAGGAATTTTCCCGGATCCACTTTGCCTTGCGCAATTTCTGCGAGATGGTCGCCGTTAAGCTTGACGTATTCAAGAAAGTCTTTTGAAATGTATTCGCCATTCCAAATTTCGTAGGCGTTCTTCCAAAGATTTTCCTTTTCGCCTTCGGTAGCGTCAATGTGGCAAATGTAAGATTCGCCTTGCTGTTCGATGAACTTTTCGGCAAGCAGGTAGCCGAGCCATTGCGTGACAAGCCAATGGTATTTTGCAATGACCGGAGCTTTGATTTCATCAATGGTGTATGCCTTATCCTTTTGGAAAACGCCCATCTTTTGTAGCTCGAACAAGATGGTGTAAGCGCTGGCTCTTTCTTCGGCCTTGTAACCATCTTCGACTTGTTTCATGTCAATTTCGCCGATGCGGTCTTGCATGAACTTTTCGATAGCTTTTTCGCGTTCTACAAATTTTTGCTTGTTAACGTTGATTTCGTTTGCGGTTGCATTTTCAGCAACAATTGCGGAATAGATTTCGCGCTTGTCTGCACTTACGATGGCTACAGCTTCCTTAATGGCGGGGAAGTCTTTCAAGACGTTTTCGATTTCGCCGAGTTCAATACGATGGCCACGGATTTTTACCTGCGTGTCTTCACGACCGAGGAATTCGATTTCACCACCGGGGAGATAACGCCCCATGTCGCCGGTCAAGTAAACTTGTTCATCTGTTTTGGGGAGCGCTACAAACTGTGCGGCAGTGCGTTCTGCATCCAAGTAGTATCCTAGTGCAACGCCATCGCCTCCGAGTGCAATTTGCCCAGCGACCATTGTCGGGCACGGCTGCAAATTGTTGTCGAGAATATGCATCGTCTGGTTTGCGAGCGGGCGGCCATAAGGCAAAATTTTGAGACCGTCGTTTGGATCGTAACGATGATAGTTGGACCAAATGGAGGCTTCTGTCGCACCGCCAAGGCAAATCACATCAACGCCGGGAGCAGCCTTGCGGATTCTTTCGGGCATGTCAACAGGAATCCAGTCGCCGGAGAGGAATACTTCACGGAGCGGGAGCGGTTCTGCAGAGTTCTTGCTTTCGACAAAGTTCAGGAGCATCTTCATCAATGCGGGCACGGTATTCCATACGGTAATGTTGTGCTTGTGAATGAGGGCTTCCCAAACTTCGGGGTTCATGTAATCTTCGGTGGTCGGGTAAATAAGCGTGCCGCCATAGCCGAGAACGCCAAAGAGATCGTATACGGAAAGGTCAAAGTTCAACTGCGAAAGTCCGAGAACAGCATCGTCTGCGGTAACGCCAAAACGGTCGTTCATGTCATCGATAGTGTTCATCGCGCCTTTGTGTGTAATTACGACACCCTTAGGCTCGCCTGTACTGCCGCTCGTGTAGATGATGTAGGCGATATCATCGGGAGTGCGCTTCGGAAATCTGGAGCAATCGACTGCAAAATCATTTGCACCGAGTGTATCGACATTGATGGTCGTGATTTCACCTTCAAGGAGTGCTTCGTCGTTAGAAATGCCGATGGCCACTTTTGCGCCTGTTTTCTTGACAATTTTTTCGGCGCGGCCTTTTGCTTTGGCGGCTGCAATCGGCACGTAAATGGCTCCGGCGTACAGAATGCCGAATACAGATACGACTTGCCATGCTGATTTTTCCATCAAGACGGGAACGCAATCCTGAGCCTTTACGCCACAGGTGATCAGTTGGTCTGCCAGAACTTTAGCGCGTGCGTCGAGTTCTTCGAATGTGAATTTAACATGACCATCGTCAATGGCGATTTTCTTTGGAGTGCGCTTGACGCTTTCGATAAAGTCATCTTGCAGCATTCGCACATTCCAATCCTTGCGTGTGTCGTTTGCAGCTTTGCGCTCTGCGGCATCGCGGGCGGGGAGCGCGATTTCAGCAACATCTTCCCAATCGGCGTTTTCTTCAGCGAGAGCGAGCAAACGCTTTTCGAATGCTTCGAACATGGAATCCAAAACGCCTTCTGGGAATACGCCTTCGCGATAGTCCCAGTTGACTTGCAATCCGAAAGCGCCATCCATCACTTGGCAGTCGATAAAGGTTTGTGGCGTCTGTGAAATGCCTCCGACAAAGTCTCCGCGCAATGGTGCCCCCGAATCGGCGAGGCCAATCGCGCTTGTATAAACGATTGGCATCGAAAGCCCTGTTTTTTTACTTTGTCTAGAGATTTCGCGCATGACTTCGACGCCACTGAAAAGGCGGTTGTCCAAGTCCGCAAAAAGCTGGCCGTTTATTTTGCGGGTGCGAGAAAGGAAGTTTTCTTTTGCGGCGCAATCGACTTCGAGCAGACTGAGCGATGTGAAATCGCCAACGATGTCCATGACTTTTTCATGGAGCGGGAGTCTGTTCAAAACGGTCATGTTGATGCAGAAACGTTTATTGCGGCTCCACTTGGCAAGTACATCGGCGTAGCACGAAAGAATCGGAACAGTCGGCGTGAGGCCGTATTGCTTGGCGCGATTTTTCATGCGGTTCCAAGTATCTGCAGGGATTCTCAAGAACTTGCGCCCAAAGGCATCCTTTGCTTCGGAGGCTGGGAGTTTCGGCAATTCCGGCGCATCAGGGAGATTCTCGATGCGGTCCATCCAATACTTCTTTTCTTTTTCGTACTGTGCGGTTGCCTTGAGTTTCTTTTCGGCAATCAAATAATCGCGGAAAGAAAGTTCTTCTTCACCTGTGACGGCAATTTCGTCAAAATAGGCGGCTTCAAATTCGGCAACGAGTTTCCAAATGCTTGTCCAGTCGGCGAGCAAAAATTCAATCGAAAAATGGAGAATGGCGCTTTCATTGTTGCGACTTACGGCAAGACCGAACATAGGCCATTTGCCAACGGTATAGGCACGGTTGCCCATTTCTTTGCGGAACTTTTCAAATTCGTTTGCTTTTTCAGGATGCTTCACCAAGTCCCATTCCGGAATTTCCAATTCGGGAACATCCTTCATTACCTGCTGATAACCGCTTTCGTTGATGACCGCATGGAGCATGTCGTATTTGCGCGTAATCGCATTCCAAATGTCGCGAACTTTTTGCGTTTCGAGTTCTGCGTAACGGATTTCAAGATAAACGTGGCAAGCGACGCCGCCATATTCAAAAGTTTTGCTGCGTCCAAGCAAATAAGCGGATTGTACATCGGTAAGCGGGAACGGTTCAAAACGATTGGTGCGGTCAATGACAATGGCAACATTACTATCGTCACTTTTTTCGCTCAAGTACTTTATCAAAGTTTCTTTGTTTGCCTTGAGTTCTGCGAGTACAGCGGGGGTCATAGCCTCCTTGGAAGCCTTGTACTTGATTTTCCCGTTTTCCGTCCACAAGTGAATTCCGTTTGCTTCAAAACGGTTGACCAAATTTTGCATGTTCTTGTCTGTCATCTTAAACCTCTTCGCTGTATTTGTGGATTTCTGCCGACGGGATGTATTCGCTGTTGCCTTCGGGGTGGATCAATTTTGCAAATCCGAAAATGTTGGTGATTTCGGACCATTTCTGTGAACACAAAAGTTCTCGTTGCGCCAATGGAGCGAGTTTTACTTTTTGGTCAATCATCTTCGAAAATTCAATAATGTTATCTGCAATGCCTTGTTTCCAATCATCGAAAAGAACGTGCATAAAATCCTTGGCCTTGTAATTTCCCAAGGTTTCCATCGTCAATTCTTTAAGGTAAGGCGGAATTTCGTTACGCTTTTCGGGGTTATACAAGTATTTGGGCACGTACATACGCGGTTTCCAAAGTACAGGGCCGAAAGTATCTTCGAGAATCAAACGGCCGGTTTCGTAAACGATGGCGAAGTTGTGCAAAAGATGCGCGTGATTGTCTCGGTCATCCGTATTCACCTGATTGTTGTATTCAATCATGATAGGCGTGTCGCCAAGTTTTCCGGTAAGAATATCGAAGGGGCCGATGCATTCTGTGATGTGTTCGACCTTTAAATTGTAAATCGAAGGGAGAATGCGGGAGAGAATGTCAATCGCTGGGAAAGAAACTTGTGGACCGAAGGCGGCCTTGATGTAAAGCGGCTTTTCGTGCTTATTCAATTCTTGAGCTACGCGGATGAATCGTGCTACTTCAGGGAGTTTCGGGTAAAGATCGCAAGTCTTGAAATAAACACCGTTCTTTTTGGCAACGCGATAAGTTTCAGTAAGATCGCGCGGATGGATGGGCTGTTCCTGAAGAACGTGGATTTTTTTTCCCATGAACTTGCAGGCGAGTTCTGTACCGATGCCGCCCACCGTTCCAGAACTGATGACAACACAAGCGAAATCGATTTTTGGAATTTGTTCGAACTCTGTGAAAAGCGGGATGCTATAAGTCTCGGCACATTTTTTGGAGCGTTCGCTTCCTTTGCCGTAAAGTCCGACTAATTCAAAATCATCTTTTAATAACTGTTGCAGAGCGTTGATGTAGAACTGTCCGAAAGTGCTTCCGCAGACAACAACTCGTTTCTTCATTTTCTTAAATTTCTCCCTCTATTTCGGTTGTAAGCATGTCCTTGATTTCGCATGAAAATTCAGGTTGATTTGCGATGAGCGATTCAATGATGGGGGTGGCATAATCGCTTTCGCCAAGTAAAATGGTTCCGCAAGATTTCTTTTCTTTGACAAAGCAAAGTGTGGCAGCTCCTGCGCTAACGCCTGTCATCGGTGATGGGCCGAGCCCATGAATGGTGAGCTTGAATTTTGCCGGCGCATTGTCTTTAACGCCTTCCATAACGCATAGGTAAAAAGTGTTTTCTTTGATGCCGAAGGTATCGAGCTTACTTGCGGTGCAAAGTTTTTTGATGGTTTCGTCAGGATTTTGTTTGTACTGATGTCTTGCGGAATTCATAATTTCAATCATGCGTTGTCCACTAAGACACATGTGGAATCGCGCTTCGTCAAGATTCATTTTGCGTGTGACGGCTTCTGCTTCGCCATCGAAAAACGGAAACATTTTATTGATTGAAATGACGCTCTTTAATTCTTCGGAATAATCATTTGACGAAGGTACGAACGGAAGGATTTCTCCTTTTTTCCAGTAGACCATGGTGCGGTTATTGCTATTGTGGAGGCTATCGATAAAATCGTTAGCCGCTGTGTACGAAAATGCACCAAGTCCGCCGTAGTAAAATTCCAAAGAGTTGACATGGTCAAATTTTTTTGCGAGATATTGCGGAATGAGCCCGGAAAGTCCTGGGATGCATCCTGCGCCATAAACAATTGAAACTCCAGATTCTTTTCTTTTGAATCCTTCAATTCCAAGATGCAAAACGGGTGTGTTTTTCGCTTCGGCGATTTCGTCCATCAATGTCGTTTGCGCTTCTGAAAGCTTGGCGCAATCGAGAACGATTTCGCAACCATCCATAAACTGTTCGATGCTTTCCTTATTTGAAACATCAACTTTTGTCCATTCGGCGTTGCTCCATTCCGAACGTAATTCGCTTGGGGCTTTTTCGATATTGCGCCCGCCAATGCGAAGGCGGTATTCAGAATTATTTCTGATGAAGCGTGTGGCCCAAATGCCAACAGCGCCGTATGCTCCAAGAATTCCAATCATATTTCTCCCTCTTCGATATCGCCCAAGGCGTTGATGCGTTCTTCAAAAATTTTGGCGAGATTGTTCAGTTCTGCATTTTCGAAAATTTCACGGAGCGATATTTCGACACCGTATTGCGTGTGTATTTTTTCGAGGAATCGCGTAGCCAAGAGACTGTCGCCTCCGATTTCAAAGAAGTTGGCGTAACGGTCGATTTTTTCGAGTGAAAGCAAAGACTTCCAGATTTCAGCGAGGTCTGCTTCGCGTCCTTCGTAATTTTCGTTTACATCGGCGGAACATGTCTTTTTCAAAAGTGCGGTAATTGTTTTGCGGTCCACTTTGGCGTTGGCCGTAAGCGGAAATTTCACAAAAACCTCTGTCCTTGACGGAATCATGTACGGGACTAGATTTGTTTTCAAGTAATCGTCAAATTCGCTACCGAGAATTTCTTTTGCGTCAATCGCTTTTTGCGCAATGATGGTTTGCACAAAGTGAGAGTTGTTCTCCAGTGAAATCGTGTCGAAGGGAAGTTCCTTAAAAATGGATTCCCATTCTTCATCGGACAAAAGTGAAGTGAAGCGGCGTAAACGTGTGTATTTTGCAAAACCGTTTTCCAGAACGGCAGAACTCACAATGGCGACTGGGTCGAAATTCTCGAAATCGAGTGCCATGAACTTGCCGCCTTTCTTGAGAATCATGTAGGCGAAGGCAAGGGCGTTGGCGGGGTTGTTGTAAGTGTGTAGGAATCCTGCATCGATAACGAGATCGAACTTTTCTAAATCCTGAACGCTTGCGCTCAAGTCAAGAGGCCTGAATTTCAAATAGTCCTTCCAAGCCCGTAAAAAATCGCGAGCCATGTCAAGCATGCCCATCGATTCGTCGAATAACGTGATTTCCATTCCGTTTTTCTCATAGGCTTTCAAAAATTCGCGAACGCCAATTCCAGAACGAGCGTTCAAAAAGGCGATTTTCCTTGAGTCTGCAAATGCGGCGATGGAAATAACTTTGTTTATAAATGTTTTAAATGGTGCGCTTTCAACGAGCAGCTTTTCAGGAGTGAAAAAATCGTTCCCTAAAAGGTCCGTTTCGGGGCGCTTCCCGGTAAGAACATCCTGCAACAATTCGATGTTTTCATTGCTGTTCAGTTTCTTTGAAAAATCTGAAGTCACTGCTGGGCGAATTTGTTCAAAACCGTTTGAGAAAAGCCAATTATTCCACAGGGCGAATGCGTTTTTCGACTTTTCAGGAATTGTCTTGATGTTCGAACGAATGGTATGGATGAGGGCGGCGACTGCGTTGGTGCGGTCTTGCTGAGTTTCGTCCGTATAATTATCGTTGTATTTGTAATCGTATTTTGCGATTTTTTCTTTGCTGAGAGCAGGGATAATCGCAGCGACAATTTCTTTTTTCGCTCCGTTCTCGACAACTACAGCTGCGGCATTCACAATGTTTGATTTTTTCTTGATGACGTTTTCGATTTCACCGAGTTCAATACGGTAACCGCCAAGTTTAATTTGCGTATCCAAACGTCCTAAAAATTCTGAGTTGCCGTCAGGCGTCATGCGCACTTTATCGCCGGTTCTGTACCAACGTTCTCCGTTTTCAATTGGGAAGCGTTCTTTGGTTAAATCCGGTTGGTTTAAGTAACCTTCGGCAACGCCAATACCGCCAATCCAGAGTTCTCCTGCATCTCCAGTGGCGCATTCCTTGCTGTTTTCGTCCATGACTTTGATCTTTTGGTTCTTTAGCGCTTGTCCGTAAGGAATAGATTTCCATTCTGGCTGCAATGCGTTTACTTCGTACCAAACAGACCAAATAGAAACTTCTGTAGCGCCGCCCAAAGAAATGAAACGGCAATTCGGCCAATACTTCTTTGTTGTGCCAAACAGCGGGAGCGGAATCCAGTCGCCCGAAAGCATGATCGTTTTTAATGGAATTGTATTTGCTTTATCGCCTGCGACAATCGTGAACATTTCAAAAAGTGCAGGGACCGAATTCCACAAAGTCACTTTCTGATCGCTTGCGATTTGTTTCCAGACGTTAGCCTCTTTCTTTATTTCTTCAGAGAGGACGATGACCTTTCCGCCGGTGGATAGCATTCCGAATATATCATAAACGGAAAGATCAAAGTCCAATTCTGAAATGGCCATGCAGGCGTCATTAGCAGATACGTTAAAACGTTCGTTGATGTCTCGAATGGTATTGCTTGCGCCTCGATGTGAAATCATCACGCCTTTTGGAACACCTGTTGTGCCGGAGGTAAAGATGATATAAGCGAGGCTAGTTGCGTCTTCGACAATTTCATCAATGCTTATTGGCTGTGCTTGCAACGCGTTTTCGATTTCTATAACGTTCCAAGCTGAATTTTCTTTGCGGATGACTTCTGCGTGGATTTTATCCGTGATGATTCCCGAAATTTTTGCAGAGTCAAAAATTTTGTGCATTCTTTCCATGGGCTGGTGGATGCCGACGGGAACGTAGGCCGCGCCAACTGCTTGAATGCCGAGTGTCGAGAAAATTTGATTCATTCCTTTCGGAAGAACGATTGCAACGAGGTCTTTAGCTTTGATTTCAGCCGTTCTAAGTGCTGAAGCGATTCTCAATGCGTTTTCCGAAAGTTCGCCGTATGTTTTGGAATTGTAAGTTCCGTCGGAGTTGCGTGAAACGAGTGCAGTTGCGTTAGGAACTTCAGCGGCTTTTACGAAAACCGCTGAATGGATACATTCTGGATTCTTTGTGAACATAGATTTTTAACCTGCAGTGGCGAGATATTCGGGATAGAGTTCGGAATTCAGAACAAAGAAATGATCTCCTTCGAATTCCTTTTCTTTAAATTCTTTTGTCGTGACAGATTGCCAACGTTGCATAATCGACGCTGTGGCGCCAATGTCTTTGGTGCCGCAATTGATGTAGATGGGGGCATCGATGCGCTCACCGTGATAAATCAAGCTTTCGTTCAGCGTGTAATCTTTACGCACTTCTGGGAGGATGAACTGGAGCAATTCCTTATTTTCGAGAATTTCTTTAGGCGTTGCGTTGTATTTTTTGAGTTCGCGAATTAGTGCGTCGTCTCCCATATACGTTTTAAATTCGCTAGGGTCTTCATCTTGCGGGGCCTGGCGACCAGCGGCAATCAGTTTTTCTGGACGTACGTTGTACTTGCTTTGCAAATAGTCGGCGACGTAGAATGCCATGGCTGCACCCATGCTGTGTCCAAATAAAATAAATGGTTTGCCTTGAGTGACTTTGACGATGCTTTGGCAAAGTGGTTCCAGGAGCTTTTTGAAATCGCCAACAAAAGGTTCGCGGCGGCGAGTTCCCTTGCCGGGCAATTCAACGCAAATGAAATTCATGTTCTTCTTTTCAAGAGTCCATTTGCGGTAAACGCTTGCGCTACCGCCAGCGTGGTGAAAACAGAAAATTTTCTTGTGTTCTGTATCGTTAAGACAATAAGTGGTAAAGGGGAACCAACGTTCCTCGAGAGTTTTTTCCATTTTTGCCGTTTCCCTTTTTTTAGGTAATGCTCCAGCCCGCTGAAGATTGCCTTATATCCAAGAATTTTTTGTAGACTCCATCGACGTTGCAAAGTTCTTGATGGGTTCCGCGTTGCACGATGTTTCCGTGATCGATGACGAGAATTTGGTCTGCGTTCTTGACGGTGTTCAATCGGTGCGCAATGGAAATGACTGTTTTGCCTTTCGTAAGTTCGGCAATCGCTTCCATCAATTCGCATTCATTTTCTGGGTCTACAGAAGAGGTGGCTTCGTCAAGAATGACGACCGGTGCATCTTTCAAGAGCGCGCGTGCAATGGAAATGCGTTGCTTTTCGCCGCCCGAAAGACTGCTTCCGTTTTCTCCGATAATTGTGTCGTACCCGTTTGGCAAAGCTTCGATGAATTCATGGCAACGGGCGCGTTTGGCGACTTCAACAATTTGCTCGTGCGTAGCGTTTGGGCATCCGAACTTGATATTGTTTTCTACCGTATCGTTGAACAAGAAAACGTTTTGGAACACCATGGAAAAATGCGAAAGCAATTCGTCCGGTGTGTAACTTCTGATGTCTTTCCCGCCAAAAGTAATAGAGCCTGATTGAACGTCCCAAAAGCGAACAATCAAATTGCATAAAGTAGTTTTTCCGCTTCCCGAATATCCGACAATGGCGCATTTTGATTTAGCTGGAATCTTAGCGCTTACCTTATCTAAAATAATGCGTGAATCGTAACCGAAGGTAACGTTCTTGATTTCGATATCAGTGTTGCTTTTGTCAACGGCTTGCGTTCCTGTTAACTTTGGAACGCTATAGGTTTCGTCCATTTGATCCATGGAAGTCTCGATTTGTTCCATCATGAACGCGCCATTGGCTAGCAGTTCCATTTGACCGTATATGATAAATCCCGAGACGAGGAACATCATTCCGTACGAAAATTCTATTGTACCTTGGTAAGTCAACCATGCCGAAGTCAAGATGATGATGCCGCTAAAAATTTCAAGAGTTGCTCTGAAAAATCCATGCGGAACGAGAATGCCTTTTTCCATCTTGATCGCGGTCTTTTCAAATTCATCAAATGTTTCGTCAAGCTTGGAGGCGTTGCCGCGGCCAAATGAACGAATAACGGCTATGCCGCGGATGTATTCGATGACATCGTTTGTGACGTTTTCTACGGCATTGTATCGCGCTAAAGATAACGAGCCTGATTTCTTTTGAATTGCCGATAACGAAAACGTTGATAGAATAATTCCCAAAATTGCAATTATTCCAATTTCCCATTCGAAAATCATCAAGAAAATGGATACGCAAATTCCTTGCAAAATTCCACCCACCACGTTATCGACGGCCATCATGGTGTAGTTTTCAAGTGTTGCCATATTGGTGGTAATGGTGTTGTTGATGCGTCCAAGAGTTTTCTTTGAAAAGTAACCCATGGGGGCATTTTTCAATTTGTCACCGAGCTCAAGTCTTTTGTCTGTAAAGATGATGTAACCGGCGGCGGTCATGAAAATGTTGGTTAAGAATTTGAGTGTGGTTTTGCCTATGAGTCCTGCTGCTAAAATGGCGACCGTTTCCCAAATGATATTCATCGTGAGGTTGTTGATATTCATCAATACCCAAAGAATAGCGAGTACTGAACAGCAATTGAAAACGGAGTTTAGAATGCTACATACAAGTCCCCAATAAACTCGTCCCTTGTATTTGCCAGAAAGCTTAATGATTCTTTTCAATGTCTTGAGCATTATGCAATCTCCTTTGCTTCGGAACCTGCCATGTGGCGTTCCCACATGGATTTGTACAAGGCACATTTTTTCATGAGTTCTTCGTGAGTGCCGCTATCGGCGAGTTCGCCGTTTTCAATGACCAAAATCTTTTCGGCATTCTTGATTGTCGAAAGTCTATGAGCAATGACAATTAAAACTTTATCGTGAATGAGCCTTGAAAGTGCCTTTTGAATTTCGGCTTCGTTTTCGGGATCCGCATAAGCCGTGGCTTCGTCCAAGATGATGACATCGGCGTCCTTCAGAATAGCGCGAGCAATCGTAATGCGTTGGCGTTCGCCTCCAGAAAGTCTGTTGCCGGCGTCACCTGCTTTTGTGTTATAGCCTTTTTCGAGTGCGCTAATGAATTCGTGGCAACCGGCAGCTTTTGCGGCTTCGTAAACTTCTTCATCGCTTGCTTTTGGGCGGCCCATGCGGATGTTTTCTAGAATGGATGTGTTAAACAAGTAATTGTCTTGGGCTACGTAGCTGATTTTTTGCATTTGCTGCTTGAATGGAATCTTCGATAGACTGACGCCGCCGAGTAAAATATCTCCATTGCCTACGTCCCAAAAACCGGCCATGAGCTTTGCGATTGTCGATTTTCCGCTACCAGAATGCCCGACGATTGCTGTGACGCCTTTTTCAGCAGTCTTGAATGAAATGTTATTCAAAACGTTCTTGTCTTTATAGCCGAAAGAAACATTCTTGAATTCAAAGGAGGAACCGTTGAATTTGACTTTTTCAGTGGGGCGTACTTGATCTTTTTCGTTAAGGAATCCTTCAATTTGTTGAAAGGCTTGGAAAACCGAAGCGAACATTTCTGCGTAAGTCATTGATGCAAGAATTGGCCCTGAAATGCCCATGCTGAGCACTGCGCATGTGAGGAATGTGGCAAATTCAATCTTTCCGTTCATGAACAAGTATGCGCCAAGCGGAAGTGTTACAAGCAATGTCGAAGAAAGAGTGCTCAATCCTGCTGCCGAGAAAAACCAGCAACTGCGCCACCATTGAAGTGTGGTGTCGCGATAGTATTTGCAGGCGTTGGTGAACTTTCCGAAAGATGATGCGCTTTGGTTGAATGCCTTGATCACTTCTATTCCGTTCACGTATTCTACGATGGAGTCGTTCATGTCGGCATTGGCTTTGAAATAACGAGCTGATTTTTCTTTGTAGCCAATCATTTGCCCCATAGTTACCAGGAATCCCACGGGAATTGTCGCGATAGCGCCAAGAGCCATGCGCCAATCCATCACAAATAAAACAACAATTATCGTTAAAGGAGTCACGATGTTTGCGGTCATCTCTGGCACCATGTGGGCAAAAGGTTTTTCAATGCGCTCAACTGTATCGACCACGAGCATTTTGTATGTACCGGATGCTTTATCCAGCATTACACCCATGGGAATGTGTTCCATTTTGCTTGTTATCTGAGTGCGTATTGTTTTTAAAATCGAAAAAGCCGCTTTATGCGATTTTATTGTCGAAACTGTCGATAGATACACTTTTAGAGCGTATGCGGCAATGATGATAAGCCCGTAAATCAGAATATCATTTTGCGTAACGGTCTTGTAATAGAATGCCGAAAGCAGTTTGGCAACGCAAAAATACGGAAGGATGCCGAAAAAGACCCCTAAAATTGCATAAAGCGAGGATATAAAAAGTTGTATTCTTTTGTTTCCGGCGTACAGCCAAAGTAATTTCAATGGATTCTTTTGTGTTTTATCTGAAGTCATTTTTAACAAATTCCTAAAAAGATAGATTTGGCTAACAAAATTTAGAACAAAGAACATTGTTTTAGAGGATTTTTTTCTGATTTAAGACGGATTGGATTTAAGCAAAACTCTTTGGATTGTTGGCGAAATTCGTTTTAAAACATCACTTGTGATAAAAATGTTACCCTAGTCTAATTGGATTGTTTTTCAACCTTTTAGAGTAGAATCGAGCGCCCATTTGGATTTATTTTTTTGCGTCCTAATGTGAACACAGAAGTAATCAAAAATGACTCGCAAACGGATTTATTCAGCACTGTCTTTCAACAAGGCCTTTTATGTCGGGCTTGTCGTTGCAATCCTTATCCATGCTGCAACCTTGCTGAATCCACTGTTCCAAAAGAAAGAAATTCCGGTGCATCGCCCGGATTCTCCCGTAATTCATGCGGAGAAGGTCTATATTGCACCGCCGCCTCCGCCGGAAGCGCCTCCGGTCGTGAAAAAAGTCGTTCGTGCTAAAATTATCCCGAAGGTCGTTGACAAACCGATCGAAGAAAAAATCCCGGAACCGGAGCCAGAACCGATTGTAGAAACGGCTCCTGTTGCAGTCGCAGAGTCTGTTGTTGAAGCTCCGCCGGCTCCGCCCGCGCCTCCCGTAGTTAAGGCGCCCCCCAAACCTTCGGCTGATTCAGTGAAAATGGTGACCCGCACATACTTGCGCTCGCTCAAAAAACAGTTGGAACAGATCAAGGATTATCCTGCGACGGCTAAACGCTTGAAGCAGGAGGGCACAGTACGTGTGAGGTTCACCATCCTTGCGGATGGTAAAATTGAGCAAATCGAGGTCTCGGAATCGAGCCGCTATTCTTCGCTGGACAATAGCGCTTTAGAAGCCGTTACCAACATGGGCAAATTTGATCCCATTCCAAAACTTTTAGAAAAAGAACGCTGGAGAATAGAAATTCCAATCCAGTACAAACTTAATGCCGGGAGGTCGTAATGAATTTTATTCTTGAATTTATAAAGCAAGGTGGTTACATTGGCTACATCTTGGTGGCCATGAACTTTGTTGGCTATGCCATTATCATTTGGAAAGTGATTTCGCTTATAGTCTTCAATAAAACAGTGCAGCCACGATTGACTGACAAGGTCATTCATCGTGTGGTGACATGCAATACGGACCATCACATCATTACCGAAAGTATTCGTACCGAAATTGGTCTTGCTTTTTCTCCTCTCACGAAGGGGCTTACGACGGTCGAAAACATTGCATCGATTTCTCCGATGCTTGGCCTCTTAGGTACAGTCGTTGGCATTTTTAACGCTTTCACGGTGATAGCGGCTTCAGGTCTTGATGATCCATCCGCTTTTGCGACGGGCATTAAGTTTGCTCTCGTGACAACGGTCCTTGGACTTGTGGTCGCTATCCCGCACGTGCTTGCTTTCAATTACCTGAACGCTCGAATGGAACAGGAACAAGACGAAGTCGAAAACCAAGTGCTTTTGCATTTGGGAAAGACTTTGCAAGAACGCGATGCCAGAAGATTAGAAAGGGCTTAAAATGGCTAAAAGACGTCGTCGAATCTCCTTGGACATGACACCGCTTATTGACTGTGTCTTTTTGTTGCTGGTTTTCTTCCTGGTGACCTCAGTCTTTAAGCAGGACAAGTCCGTCCTTAAACTTCTCTTGCCCGAAACGTCAAGCGAAGTCAAGCAAGAAGTTTCCGAAGGGTTCTTTATCGAACTTTCTGAAACAGAAATTGCCGTGAACGGCGAAATCGCGACTATCGAATTTTTGAAAAATAAGAGCGCCGCGGTGCAAAACAAAAAGGCTCCGGTTGCCTTGAAAATCGACAAGAAAACGCCCTACGAAAAAGTTGCCGAAGTATTGGACGTTCTCCAGATGGAAAAAATTTACAACATACAGTTTGTCAATGAATTAAAGAAGGAGTGAGTATGTCTCGGATTCGAATCAACATCGAAAAGGTGAACCAAATGTTCGAAGACTTTGCGAAGTTCCTGATTTCGCATCGTTTTCGGTTTATTGCAGGTCTCGTGATTCTGCTTGTGCTATCTGTCATTGGCGCCAAGAAAATTTACGTAGAAACTTCCTGGGATAGCTATTTTGTCGAAGGCGACCCGATGCTTGTTCAAACGGACAAGTTTAAGGAACTTTTCGGAAACGATTACTTTGTTTCTGTCCTCACGGAATGCGATGACATCTACAAGCCGGAAAATCTCCGCTTGCTGCGCAAGCTTTCCGAAGATCTCCGCGACAATCTTTCGTATTCTAACGGAACCGTCACTTCGCTTACGAACATTGAATACACGCTCGGAACCGAAGAGGGCATGGAAATCACGCAGATTGTCCCAGATGAAATCCCGACGGATGAAGCTGGCATTGCTGAAATCAAGCGTCGCGTGGCTGCAAAGCCGGAATTCCTGAAAAAGCTCGTGAGTGCCGATGGCAAGAATACGTTCGTCATCGTGAAACTTCGCCCGTTCCCTGAAGATTCCGTGTGGAAGGCCGAAGGCAAAATCTCGCCTGACATGCAGACGGGTGCCGAAACTTATGACATCATCAACAAGCCGGAATACGCCCCGCTCCATCCGAACGCTGGCGGTATGCCTTACATGAGCTCCGAAAAGATGAAGTTCATCAACGTTGAAATGGGCCGTGTGATGATGCTTGCGATGATTTGCGCCATTATCGTGATGACTCTTGTTACGCGTTCTTTGCGCGGTGTCGTTTCGCCGATTTTGAGCTCTCTTTCGGGCATCTTGATGACGTTTGGCTTGGTCGGTTATCTCGGACTCTACATGGACTCTACGAACATGATGATTCCGCCGTTCCTTGCTTTTGCAGTGTCGATTGCTTATAATATCCACCTTTACTCGTTCTTCCGTAGAGAAATGCTCTTGCACGGAAAACGCAAAGATGCCGTTGTCCATGCCGTTCGCGAAACGGGTTGGTCGCTGTTGTTCTCTGGGCTTACGACGATTGTGGCGTTGTTGTCATTCCTCACAGTGATGCTTCGCCCCATTCGTTCCGTAGGTCTGTTGTCCGCCATTTCTGTGGGCTTTGTGCTTGCTGTGGTGCTTGTGGTGTCTCCAATTCTTCTCAGCTTTGGTAAGGATAAGCAGCCGAATCCGAATGTCTTGAAACGTGGTGATACGCGCATGGCTTTGATGATGGAAAGTATCGGTAAGTTTGTTCTAACTCACCGTGGTAAAATTCTTGCATGCTTTACGATTATCGCTGCGATTTCTGCCGTGGGAATGTTCAAGATGGAACCCTCCTTCGATGTGGAACGCACTATGGGCCGCAAGGTTCCTTATGTGAGCAAGATTCTCGAAATGGGTGAATCGCCGCTTGGTAGCGTCTATTCTTACGACCTCGAAATTGAATTCCCGAATCCCGATGATGCCAAGAAAGTTGAGAACTTGAAAAAGTTCGATGAATACGGCAAATACATCGAATCATTCCCGCTGAGCAAGCGCCTCACTTCGATTCTTGATATTGTCAAGGACTTGAACCGTACTGTGAATGAAAATAACGAATCATTCTACCGCATCCCCGATACCGAAGAACAAGTGGCTCAGCTCCTCTTGCTCTACGAAAACGCAGGCGGTTCCGAATCGAATTACTGGATTGACTATGATTACCGTTACCTCCGCATGATGGTTGAAATCAGCACTTACAATTCGAACGAACTGGATAAGGAAATTGAAGCCATCACCAAGAAGGGCAAGGAACTCTTCCCTGAAGCAACGGTTTCTGCAGTCGGTAACATTCCGCAATTTACCACGATGCAGCAGTATCTGGTGAAGGGCCAAATTCGTTCCTTCGGAATTTCCATCGTGATTGTCGCTGTGCTTTTGATGATTGTCTTTGGCAGCCTGCGTACGGGACTTATCGGCATGATCCCGAACGTAGCTCCTGCCATTTTTGTGGGCGGTTACCTCGGTTGGATGGGCCTTCCGCTCGACATGATGAGTGCAACGATTATCCCGATGGTCATTGGCCTTGCTGTTGACGATACGATTCACTTTGTGAACCACACAAACGAAGAATTCGAACGCAATAAGAATTACTCCAGCGCAATCCTCCGCGTGTATCGCTCTACCGGTACAGCCCTTGTGATGACAACGTTTATTATGTGCGCGACCTTCGGCGGATTCATGACTTCTAAATGCACGATGCTTTTCAACTTTGGCTTTGTGCTCTCGATTGGCCTTGGCTCTGCCCTTTTGGCCGACTTGCTCGTGACGCCGGTACTCGTCAAAAAGTTCCATATCTTTGGAAAAGAAAATTTAAGTGGAAAGGAGAATTAAAAATGAAAAAGAATTTCGTTGCAACTCTGTTGCTCTCGGCATCGTTTGTCTTTGCTGCCGAACAAAACGCCCGTGATATCATGATCAAGGTCAAGGACCGTCCGGATGGCGACACGCGTTCTTCCTCGATGGAAATGAAACTCGTGAATAAGAATGGCGGCACTCGCGTCCGTAAGATTACCTCTTACGCGATGGACGTGGGCGCAGACACCAAAACCATCATGTTCTTCCAATACCCCAACGATGTAAAGGGTACGGGATTCTTGACCGTGAATTACGATGATGTCAACAAGGAAGACGACAAGTGGCTTTACTTGCCCGCTCTGAAGAAGACTCGCCGCATCAGCGGAAAGAGTTCCAAGACCGATTACTTCATGGGTTCCGATTTCACATACGATGATATCGGCAAGCGCAATGTCGATGAAGATTCTCACAAGCTCTTGCGCGAAGAATCTGCTAACGGCTTCAACTATTACGTTGTTGAATCGACTCCCAAGAAGGAAGGCGAAATCTTCTCGAAAAAGCTCGTCTGGATCCGCAAGGATTGTGACGTTGTCGAAAAGGTCGAATTCTACGACAAACTCGGCAAGCTCCATCGTCAAATGATTTCTTCAGACATCAAGAAAGTTGATGGCTTCTGGACTGTCGGCAAGATGGAAATGAAAAACGTGCAAACGGGCCACTCTACGGAACTTCTCTTCCTCGATCCGAAATTCAACGTTCAACTCGATTCCAAAATCTTTACGGTGAATAAGCTGGAAAGAGGACTGTAGGTAGTAGGAAGTAGACAGTAGACGGTAGGACAAACGCAATAGGCGAGAGTCGCGGTCAAGCTTGCTTGAACATGACCGAGCCCGGCGTTTGGTACTTGAGCGAAGCGAGAGTACAAGTAGGAAGAAATTTCTGCTTCTTGTCATGCCCGCCAGCGAGCGGGCATCTCCTTGATTATGAATAATGGCTTTTTTAAGTGGAATGGAGATTCCCGCTTTCGCGGGAATGACAAATAGCCTGTCGCATCACAATCTTTAACGTCATTGCACAGGGTGCATGAACCTGCGATTGTGATATGCCAGTCTGCAAGCAGCCTGTCGCATCACAACCTTTAACGTCATTGCGAGGAATAAGATGACGAAGCAATCTATGATTCGATCGATGTTATTGTCCGCGGCGTTCGCCTTATCCGCGCATGCGCAAGACGAACTGTCTATCCAGCTGAACGGCTTTGTGGATTCGTACCACGCTTTGCAACTGCGCAGCCCACAGCAGGTTATGTCTTCTAGGACACGCCTCCGTCTTGAAATGCGTGCCAATTACGGCGAAGCTTCGCTCTTTTCGAGTGTGAACCTCGCTTACAATGGCATTATTGAAAATCAAACTGGCGCATTCCTTCGCGAAGCCTATTTTGACTATGCTGGCAAATTCCTCGAAGTCAAGGCGGGTCGTCAAATCGTTACGTGGGGCGTTGCCGATGGCCTGCGCCTTACGGATTTGATTTCGCCTATGGACTACACCGAATTCATGGCGAATGATTATGACGATATTCGTGTGCCTGTAAATGCAATTAACCTCAAGTACCCAGGCGAAAGTTTCTCTGCCGAAGTCGTCTTTGTGCCGGTTCCCGAATATTTCGTGATTCCGACAAGCGATGATAATCCATGGCAAATGCCGGTGCCTAATGGCATGCGCATGGACTTGAGCGACACGCCTGCAAAACACATCAAGAATAGCGAAGTTGGCGGTCGTTTCCGGTTCTTCCTTGAAAATCTGGACTTCTCGCTTACGGCGCTACACACGTTCAACAAGTCTCCGATAACGATTGTAAACTTTGATCCAGAAACGAAATCTGCTGTGATTAAGGGTGTTTATGAACCGATGAATGTTGTTGGTGGCGATGTCTCGATTCCGGCGGGCGAAATTGTAATTCGTGGCGAAGTGGCTGTGTATTTCGGCGAGCCGATTGCCTTGAAAAATTCAATGGATTACTGGTTCAGAAAATCGTTTAATGGCTTGATCGGTATCGATTGGTATGCTGGTAACAATTGGACCATCATGGCGCAGTACATGCATAAGGTCATTATGGATTATCGCGATGTGTTGGGGACCGAGCAAAATACCTCCATGATTACGGCGCGAATCTCCAAGGAAGTCTTGAACAATACGCTCAAGCTTTCCGTTTACGGGATGTTTGACGTAGATAATGTTGGTTTTTATGTCCGTCCTGCTGCAGATTACCTGTTGAATGACCAGATTACGCTCTCTTTGGGCGCGGATTGGCTTGGAGGGCGGCGCGGAACGTTTGAAACTTACAAGAAAAATACACAAATATGGGTAAAAGGTAAGTTTTTCTTTTAGATAAGTTACTTGACGCTTTCTTGAAAATTGCTTAAATTTAGTCTAGACTAAGTTAGTTGATTTAATCTAATAAAATTTGTTTGGTCTAAAATACTTGGTTTAATCTAATTTTTGAGAGAGTGAAATATGATAAAGCCTATCCCAGATAGAAATCTGATTCTAATACAGAATACAGATTTCTTTTCGCATTATATGCTTCAAAATAAAACGGGAACTGGGCATCTTCTAGTGTATAATGTTTTGCCTGGATTGCAGGTTTTTTACAGCAATTTCCATCTCAAGGAATTCTCCTTCAACTTTGAAAATCAAGGAAAGAGCCTGATCGTCTTGCATTGCCATAACGGCAGTTCGGAATGGCTCGATTCGAATTCTTCGCCGCGCTCCATGGAAGAAAACGGTTTGTTGCTCTTGGATCAAATGCCGGCAAGCAAGACGTATCAATTCCCCGTACACTGCTACCATGGTATTGCCGTCATATTTTCAATGGATCGCTGCCAGGGCGAACTCATGAACATGTTTAAGGCGGTGGGGGTGGACTTTACGGCCCTGATTCAAAAAATCCAGCCGCTTACACTCCCGTTAAAACTCCCGTCGAGCGAACATGTAAGTCATATCTTTTCGGAACTGTACAGGCTCCCTAAAAACATCCGCTTGCCGTATTTCAAAATCAAAGTGCTCGAACTGATTCTGTTCTTGAGTCGCCTCGATTCCGAAGCCAAATACGAGACTGCTGCCAAAATCCCGAGCCAATACAAAGGCAAAATGGAACTCCTGCGCGAAATTCTTCGCGAAAACATCGAGGATCATTTGACGCTCGAACAGCTTTCCAAGCAAATCGAAATGAGCCCGACGCAAATGAAAAAGTATTTCAAGCTTGCGTATGGCGATTCTATTTACTCGTACCTCAAAACGTACCGCATGAAAAAAGCCACCCAGCTTTTGCTGGATGGAAAATTGAATATTGCCGAAATTGCGGGCCGCGTGGGCTATACAAATTCCAGCAAGTTTGCGCAGGCGTTCAAGGAATTTACAGGGCAATCTCCCAAGGAATTCCGGAACAAGGCGTAATGCGTTTGCTGTTACCTAGCGCGGTTTTTCGTCTTGTGCGGGTTGCCCCTGCTCTGCAAGTTTGATGGCTCGCTTGTTTTTGTACATGTTCTTGTCGGCTTTGTTGAATGTTTCCGCGATGGTTGTGTCTTTGGCCGATTCTGCAATTTCGATACCGTATGCAATGGAAATGTGTTTCCACGGGAACGCTGCGTTCTTGGTTGCCACCATGCCTTCCCTGAGTTTCTTTAGAAGGTTGTGGGATTGTTTTAAATCTTCTCCAGTCAGAATGGCAATGAATTCGTCGCCGCCAATTCTAAAGATCGGACTATGCGTAAATACCTGACAAATTAACTTGCACGAATTGATGAGATATTCGTTCCCGTTTTCGTGACCGTAGGTGTCGTTAATTTCCTTAAGGTTGTTCAGGTCAAGAACGACGATGGCATAAGATTTTATATCGTTTGTTTGTATGCGCTGGTCCAAATCGCTCAGGTAATTGTCGTAGGCCATCTTGTTGCGAACGCCCGTGAGCGAATCCTGGAAAGCTAGGCCCTGCATTTGCTTCATGTATTGAGTGATGTGGAATTTAGCGGCAGTAAAACTTTTGGCGAGATCGCCGATTTCGTCGTTTTGATTGATATTGAAATCGGCATTCATGTCGCCGGTAATCATCTTTTTTGCTTCTGCAGTGAGCTTCTTAAGCGATTTTGTAATGGTCCTCGAAAAGAATATCGAGATGGCTGTTGTGAAGCATAAAAGGAGTAAAATGAAAATAATACTTTGTTTGATGTGCTTGTCGCGTTGGGCGTTGATTTCGACCGTTGGCACGACCATGATAAGCTTCATGCCGTTTTGGAGCGGGTACGTCAATTTAACTTGATCGTCTTCGGGTTTGAACGTGAGCCCTGCGGGGAGGGTGGGGTGGTAAACAACAAGCCCTTCGTTGTCTTCTAGGAATGCAAATCCCGATGTCATGATGCGGACTTGCGAAAGTTGCTTGCTCAATAATTCAAAGTCGATATCTATACCTGCAACGCCTATTTCCTTGTTGTTCAGGAACATGGGGATGACGTAAGAAATGATGTAGGAATTGTAGTTCTTGTTGTAATAGGGAGGGAGCCAGATGGGGCTGCCCGATAGAATGGGCTTGTAATACCAACCGACATGTTCCATATCTGTTGGACTGAATTGCAAAATATTTGTTAATTTATATGGTTTAAATTGATCGTCTGGATTAGCTCTAACGAGAAGAATGCCTTCGTTTGAATCTACAATTTGTGGATTGAATCTAACATAGACGCTTTTTGTTCCCGAGAGGTTGTATATGGTTGAATGGAGTCGTTCCTGGATGCCCTCGATGTTGGTGTGAAGCTTTGTCTCGTCGGTTAAAAATGTGGAATCTTCTTTTATTTGCGAAAGAACCCCGGCGGCTGCAGCCATCATGTATTTCTCATGCGATTCGAACATGTAGTTCAGCTTCGCGGCTTCGGCGCTAGCCTGATCGTTCATGTATTGCATGGAGTTGCGCTGTGTCGTCCGGCTAATGAATATAGTGCTGAGAATGCCGAGCGAAAGTGTACTGATAAGCGTACAAGATAAAGATAGAAGTAAAATTTTTGACTGAATTGAAACTTTCATAATCAACTTGCTCAAAAAATAGCGTGTTGGTTTCCCCTCGATTTCCGCTGTTTTTATTTACCTGAAATTTCGATAACTTTCTTGTTGTTCGTGGAGCCTATAACAACAGAAACATCGCGTTTGTGAACGTGGAAGTAGTCTGCGATGAGTTCGCAGATGGCTTCATTCGCGGCGCCATCTACTGGTGGCGCCTTGACATCGACCTTGTAGCTCCCGTCGGGGAGCGGCGTTATGCTTTCGCGTTTGCTACGCGCGTGTACCTTGATGTTTATTCTCATGGCGAAGGCTAAGTGAGCGCAATGCCACCGTTTTTCGGCCTGGCTGGGGCTTCGAATTCTTTCTGCTGGTCGTTTTCCATAGCGGAGAGCAATTCGTCTTGGCTGTGGATGAGCGCGCGGCAGCGGATGAAGTAGTTTGTGCGGAGCTGGCGGAGCTGTTCGATTTCGGTGCGCAGGTTTTCGCTTTCGCGCTTGATGCTTTCGACTTCGCGCATGGCTCGTGCCTTCGCTTCGGCTACGATAATCTCGGCTTCTTTTTCGGCAGACGCCTTGACTTCGTTAATGGTGCGCTGCATGGTGACAACAGCTTCCTGGATAGTCTTTTCGATTTGACGGTAGTAGTTTACGCGTTCTTCGGCAACTTTCAGACGTTCTGTCAAGTTTGTGCGGTCGCGGAACATATTCTCGAATGCGGTGGCGGTCGTTTCCAAAAATGCCTTCACTTCATCCGGGTCGTAGCCGCTAAAGCTTTTCTTGTGGAATGTCTGGTTTCTGATGTCAAGTGGTGTAAGTTCCATAAAATCCTACTATTGCTCCATTATATATGTAAAAGATATAAAAAGGATTTGGAGTTTTATAGAACTTAGTTGGCAGAACTTAGAACTTAGGGGCATTTTCTAAGTTCTAAGAGCGAAGCGGTCAAAGATCTAAGTTTTAGAATCGTGTGCTCGCGTATCAATTGTCCAGCGACCAGTCCCTAACCACTGCCTACTGTCTACTTCCTACTTCCTACTAAAAAAAACATGTTTACATCTTGTTAATACATTGTGCTTTCGCTGAACGCTTTCTGTTTGAGTCTCGTTTGGTGCGATTTTTTAACCTTTAGGTGAGGTGTTACCCCTTGATAAATACCAACATTTTACTAAATTTGAGTCTCAAAAAATTCTGTTTTCATAGAAAGGTTTTATCATGAAAAGAACATTCCAGCCTCACAATCGTAAGCGTGTTAACAAGCACGGTTTTATGGCCCGTATGGAAGACCGTTGGGGTCGTGCTGTTTTGAGCCGTCGCCGTGCTAAGGGCCGTAAGGTCCTCACCGTTAGCGACGAAATCTATAAGAAGTAAGTCGGGGCTGGCTTATAGCCACTCTGCGTTCTTATCGGCTGCCTAATCAGCCCGCTTACCGGCAAGTAGCCGTCCAAGGGAAGTTTCTTCGCACACCTGCTTTTAGCATGCGATGGATTGAAGCTCCGGACGGTTTTTGTCGTTTCTGCTTCTTAGCTAAGAAGAAGAACGGAAATGCCGTGTATCGCAATAAGTGTCGTAGGATCCTGCGACCACTGTTTTATGGTATTGTCCCGAATATCAAAAAGCCTGTTTGGGCAATGATTATCGTGAGCGACAATTCTAAGGAAATGTCTTCCGAGCGTTTCCGTGAATCGGCCCAAAAAATATTCCACAAGATGGAATGGGATAAGCAGCCGGATGTGGCAGAAGGTTAAACAAGCCCTGGTGGCGGCGTTAATTGCCCCCATCCGTCTATACCAAATGGTGCACCCCTATTTTTTCCATGGGGTCTGTCGATTCCAACCAACGTGTTCAAACTACGCAATTCAAGCTTTACGTCTGCACGGACCGTTCAAAGGTTTCTATCTTGCGGTTTTTAGAGTTTTAAGATGCAACCCCTTCTGCAAGGGCGGCTATGATCCGGTTCCGCTCCCTAAGGATAAAAAATGAACAAGAATACACTCATTGGTTCCATTCTTATCGCGGTCATCGTGATTTGGTGGATGGCTGTCAATAATGCAAACGCCGAGGCGCAGGCTGCCGCTCGTGCTGCAAAGGCCAAGGCTACGGCTGCTCAGGTATCCAAGGATTCTGCAAACACGCTCGTGGTGCCTAAGAAAACGCCTGAAATCAAGGCGGCTCCGGTCTTGGGCGGTTCTGTGACTGAGGCCGCTTCTGATAGCGTCATTGCGAGCGAAGCGAAGCAATCTGTCGCTCCGAAGGCAGAAATTGCAGAACGCTCCGTGACGGTCGAAACCGACAAGTTTATCATGACCCTTACCAACAAGGGTGCTAAGGTCAAGAGCGTGATTGTGAAGGCTCTCCCGGATTCAGCCGGCAAGTTCCCGGAACTCATCCAGGATACGACGCTTGGCGCTTTCGACTTGAAGCTCGACAACGCAGACTTGAGCGAAGCGATGTTCGAAATGGGCAACACGCCTGCAAAGATCGTCGTGACCGACAGTGCAAAGGTTCAGTTTGCGTTCCAGGATGCAAACGGCAATCAGGTTATTCGCTCTTACGGCTTCACCAAGGAAGGCCCGGCTGTCCGTCAAGAAAATAAGTTTATCGGATTCCAGCCGAATGCTTATGAACTCGCATGGAAGGGCGGCCTCAAGGAAACTGAAGATATTCCGAAGTCCAAGGGCTTCATGGGCATCGGCGGTGGCGGTACTTACTACTTCAGCGAAGTTGTTTTCAACGACCGCTATTCTGTCGAACGCGAAATGCCGCGCGAACAGGCTTCTTTCAATGCAACTGAAGGCAAAATCGTTTGGGCGGGTCTTCGTCGCAAGTACGTGGCAATGACGGTCCAGTTTGATGAAGCCGTTCCTGCTGTTCTTAAGACTAAGCAGATGAAGGTGGATAGCGATGTGGATCCGGGTACGTACAAGCTTACGATCGCCGATGATCTCCGCGGTGCTCAGTCTCTCGGCTACGACTTGATGATTCTCCCGCTCAAGTGGGATGATCTTGCCTCGCTCAACAAGGACTACGAAAAGATTATCGTGAGCGGCTGGAGCTGGTGCGGTGCAGACGTCTGGTTCGTCTGGATTTGCAAGATGCTTCTCAAGCTCTTGAACATGTTCTATAGCATTATCCCGAACTACGGTGTGGCTATTATCCTCGTGACGATTATCGTTCGAGGTATCACGACACCGTTTACCGTGAAGCAAATCAAGTCTACGCGTGGCATGGCCGCTCTCAAGCCGCAGCTCGACGAAATCAACGTGAAGTATCGTACCGACCCGCAGAAGAAGCAGGCTGCGATGATGGAACTCTACAGCAAGAATAACATCAACCCGCTCGCTAGCTGCACGGGTGGCTGTCTCCCGATGCTCATCCAGATGCCGATTTTCATGGGCCTCTTCTTTGTGCTCGGCCGCGCTATTGAACTTCGTGGCGCTCCGGCATTCCTCTGGATTTCTGACCTTAGCCGCAGTGACGTTGTCTGGAGTGGCATTAGCATTCCTATCATCATGCCGTCCGGCCTTGCCATTCTCCCGTGGCTCATGGTGGCAACGACCTACTTCCAGACCAAGGTGACGATGAGTTCTAACGCCGGCATGGACCCGGCTCAGCAAAAGATGATGGTGTGGATGATGCCTGCCATGATGCTCTTGTTCAGCGCCGTGATGCCGTCTGGTCTCGTGCTCTACTGGATTATCGGTAACATCTGGAGCATTGCTCAGTACAAGTACATTTACAGCAAGTTCCCGCCAGTTAACGGCTCTACTTCGACCTCTTCCAAGCTCAAAGGTAAGAACGTCAAGGACGCTGAAATCGTGAAGTAACTAGGTGTTGTCATGCCCGTCACCGAACGGGCACCTCCCTTCGATTTTCAAGTGCGCGGGACAGCCCGCGCATTTGTCATTTCTGCTTTTTTTATAGCGATTACATCGTTCCCGATTCAAGTCCCTTCACAGGAACATAACGAATGGAACCGTCTGGCGAAATAATCATTGCAACGCCCGAAAGGTAATTGACCCAGCGCCATTTTTCGTAATAGCGAACGTTCGCGTGCCCGCTGGTGGTGTAGGCGAGAAGTGGAACCACCAGGTAATCGTGCGTGCACATAAAGTTGACGCGTTTCATTGTCGAGATGTTGCCGAGGATGTTGTCCTTGAGGAGTTCTTCGCTGCGAGTTTTTAAATCATAGAAAGCATCTTCGTAGGCACCAGTAAAGGCGTATTTGGAATAAACAACCCAACCGCCATCGGCATTTGTGTAATCGTTTGCTTTGGCGCCATCCTTCACGTACCAGCTGCCATCCATGTAAGGGAGAATGTCGAGTGTGTATTGCTGTTGCCCTTTGCCTAATGCAATTTCCTCACAAGTTTCTTGTGTGCGTGTGTAGCCGGAGTAACCGTAATAAAAGTCTTCGTTTGCTATAGCGGCAAGGCGTTTCCCAAGATTGCGGGCGTATGTCTTTCCGTTGCTAGTCAAGTGCCCGGTGGGGCCTGTGTTGTCGGTACGTTCACTGTGACGGATGATGAACACTGCTTTTTCGTTGGGCTTGAGGCTTGCGTAGACTTCGGCAATATCGGTGAAACCGTCGGCTTCTTGCGGGGTGGCGATGCGCCATGTGCCGCTGTCGAAGATGTAATACGTGTCGTGATTCACGCGGCCTTCGCGGACTTCCTTGTCGTATGCACCGGGGCCGAATCCTGCGGTGTCTTTTTCGATAGGCTGTGCAATGCGCCATTCCTTGGAATTTGCATCGCAAATGAATCGGACTCTAGAATGGTCGGCATGCTCGTAATCGTTGGCGAATAGTGCGCTTTGCCCTTGATTCACGTACGTGACTTGTCCTGCGTTTGCGTCAGAACAGGGCTCGAATCCGTATGCGACGGGAATAAATGCGCGTATGTACTTTTCAAAGTTAGGGATTGCTGAGACGCCCCAAGATGACACGTTGTTGCGAATGTCATTGTATTTCCAGAGCGTGTCGAGGCCTACAACCCAGTCTGCAATTTTGATTTTCCAATTTGGATCGTTCCAAACGCCGTCTCCCTTGATGTCTTCGGCAAGGTTATTCGCGAGGCTCATCATTTCGGTTTCGCTACGGTCTCCTTGCAACATGACTGAAATGGCAAACAATGCAGCGCTGTACTCGCTATTGCCGAACATGTCCAAATCTTCGGCAACGGGCTTGTCTGTGCGGCCATCAGTGAAGTACGGTTGCAAATAAAATTGGACCGTGTCAATCCCGAAAGCTGCAAAAATTTCGCGTTCCGCTTGAGCCTTTGCTTCGTTGAATTCGATGTGGTTCATTGCGAGCTGCTCGATGCGCGGAATTTCCAATTGCGTGAGAATGTTCACGTTGACGGAATTGCGAACGCGAATTGGAGTTGTGCCGGCGCCTTCGACGGAGCTTGCGACTTTGGTCAATGCCGACAGCGTCACGGGATTTGCAGAAGAACCTCCGGTTACCATATTTCTGTAGAATCCCGTTGCAGAAATTTTTACGTAGTTCGAGTTTGTGCTGACGCTTTCTAGCGTGTAATGTCCATCGTTAGTTTGCACGCAGGTGCTTGCGGAATGACCATTTCCATCGGCCCTGAAAAAATTCATTTCGCTAGCTTCATTTAGTACAACAGAAGTTCCGAAGATGAAAGGACCGTTTTGTACGACTCCGGGAATGGTGTCGCGTTGTAAGCCGCTATACCGAACTGTATCTACATTCAAATGAGGCTGATGTGCAATTTTGTCGACAGCATGTAAAAATCCGTCGCTACAGGTAATGCTAAAATCTGTGGAGTCCGCAGCGCTACGCCACGTGCCCTTTATGCAAAGGTGCGGCATGTTTTCGTTCTGTACAAAGAACGCGCGGCCTTCGCGGCTCGCATCGCAAACAGGCAAGTTGGCTGCGCTCGTAACGGTCAAAGTATCGAGAAGAGAAATCGGCTGATCCAGGTTGAAGTCGTCATCGCCGGTAGCGGGGTTCCCATCAGAACTGCAGCCGGCAACCAACAACGCCGACATCGCAGCAAAGCCAATCGCTGTTAAACCAAATTTCTTCATTCCATATACCTGTTGCGTTGGGGAATTTTGTCATTCTGGAGACCCATAGGCCGATAGGATCCAGTGAATAGATATTCTATAGAAAGATAATTATTGTATAAATAATTTCAAATGAAACAGTTGAGTTTTGAACGTTAAATAGTTGTGTTTTTGGGAAATTACGGAATATGAAAATATTTATATACAATTGAAATGTGTATGAAAAAATTATTATCTTATCGCAAAAATATTATGTTCACAAATAAAACAAGGAGAATTTATTATGGCTGAACTGAAACCTTTAAAAACCGTAAAAAAAATTGAAAAGGTTGAAAAATTAGATGCAGTTGGAGAGCAAATTGCATTTTTGAGAAAATTGGCTACGGATAAAAACTTGGTGAAAAAGTTTGTAGTTGAGCCGGAAAAAATTGCTCGTGAAAATGGAATTGAAAAACTTGATACTGACGTTGCCAAGGCTGTTTTGGATAATGTCGTTGCTAATATTCCGTTCACAGAAAAAGCTCGTGCCATTATTGGCGAAAAGAATATTAAATTAGCAGAAAAGCTGAAAACTGATTGTTGCTGTATATTGAACGATATTGAAAGATTTGTAGAATATGTAAAAATTGCTTTTGGTACCGGTGCGGCTCAGACTTCAATGATAAAAGCCGGTAAATTTGATGAACGCGTAATAAGTCGCTCTTCTATCAATAAGGTGACAAAGTTTAAATAAATGAATGTAGAACAAGTAAATCAGCATTTGATTGGTGAAGATCTTGTATACCATTATTATCGTATGCAATCGGAACCAATTCGATATCTAAGTTTAGGTATTGAAATTACAGATAAATGTAATGCTAAATGTGGAATATGTTATCAATCTGCAGGAATCCACAATAGTTGTGTTATTGATGTAAATGTTGCAAAAAAATGTATTCGTGAAGCGGCTTCAAGTTCCTGTATGGGATCTCGTTTTCATGCTGTGGGTGGTGAGGCTTTTCTATATCCTGATGTACTTTTCCCATTGTTTGAAGAAGCTAAAGCATCCGGTTTTACAGAAATATCTGCGACTACGAATTGCTTTTGGGCAAAAACGGAAAAAAATGCAGATGCCATATGCGCAAGAATGAAAAATTCTGGCGTGACACTCCTTGAAATATCATGGGATTTTTGGCATGCTCAGCATAACTCTGCTGAATGTATTAACAACTGCTTGATATATTGCCGAAAATATGGTATCCGCACTAATCTTCGTTTTCTAACAACGAAAAGTCATAGCATTGAAGAAGCCTTAAAAATGTTAGATCCATTCGCCGTGCGTCATGCATGTCAGATTTCTTCAAGTAATGTAACGCCTTCTGGAAGAGCTGTTGAGGTACTACCAAGAGAGGAATTTTACGGTGATGCTCACGGAATTGATGGTATGTGTGCCGATGGCTTGGTGCTTACGATCAACAGTTATGGTGAAGCTTATCCTTGCTGTGCAGGTTTTGATACTTGCCGTGATTGTAACTTTGGTAATATCAATGATTCCTCTATCATCGATATTATGGACAACATGAATTCAGATCCCATGCTAAGGCAGCTCGTTTTTCTAGGACCAAAATCTTACTATAAGATTTTAACGGATTGTGGTTGCAATGTTCCTGAAGAAAATCGATTTGTTAGTCGTTGTGACTTTTGCCATTTCATTTTTTCTAATGAAAACAGGACTAACATTATAAGGACGCATTTTGAAAAGCTTCAACAAGAATCTATAGAAAAAGCTATTGCTGTATTAGAAAAAAAATTATCTACAAAGGGGTCAAAGAATGAATAAGGTGGAACAGGCGCTTGTTGATTCTATGGAACAGGTGCTGCTTTATTTGAAAATGAATGATTCCAATTCTGAATTTACTTTAGGAACTGATAATCTTATTAATTGGTTTAAAAAATTAGATAGTCGTTTAGAAAAAAAATATGAAGAAATAGGGCGAGAAAATTTTTTAAACATAGGTAATCGAAATGTGGAAATCTATGGAGAAGATTTTTTTTCTAATAAAGACGAACTGAAAAAAATTTTAATAGGGATAAAGGATAGCCACTTTTCACCTGGAATAAAACTAAAATTGGGCTATTTTGTCGAAAATTTTTCTACAGTATTGGATTGGAAAATCGAACAACTAATTAGTCACGTTATTGTTGTTATTAATGATACTGAGTGTCCTATTGACAAAGAAAAATTAGATCGCTTGTTCTGCGATATGATTCCTTATTATTCAGGCTTTAATATAATAGGATCCTACGATGCTCTTATGCATTATGGCTTGTTTTCGATGAAATCTGTGTGCAGTGCTCATTTGGAACTAAGCGTGGTTGACGAAGAGATTGAACGTTTGTATCCAAATTGTGAAAAGCCCTGTGTGAACAGAATTTCGACAATTGTTTATTCTGATGGGTATGTGTATCCTTGTGAAGGTCTTGTTGGCTTGAAAAATGCGGCCATCGACAAGATCAATGCTAGTTCTGATGAAATGAAAATTTTTGAAGAACGTCGCAAGCCACTTTTGGAGTGGTATAAGGATGGACCCAAATTAGAAAATGAAGATATAATTGTTGAAAGCGATGAATTGCCGTATTATTGTAGAAAGCACCGCGCTCAATTAATCGAACAGTCTAAGGGAAACTGTTTTTAGTTATTTCTTGATTTTATCCAATAATCTTTTTGCAGGGAATCCAACAAGTTGGAATCCCTTTTCCCATATAAAGTCTTTTATGCGCTCGGAGCGTGTCTCGTTGCATTTCGGGAGCCAGCTTGCGTCAAAGTCTGCATCAAGGCCTGCTTTTAATACGAGGGCAGTGTAGTCCTTGTTGAGCGCGTCGTAGGCGTGGTGGCGTACGAAGTGTTTCTTTTCTTCGTAGTTGAAACGGCGCTCCAAAAGTTTGCGCTTCATGAATCCGGCGCCTTGCTGGGTCAGCTCGTCATAAGCAAAGAACACAGGGCGTTCCGTGTGGTAAAGCGATTCCATGACGACTTCGGCTTCGGTGAATTTTTTGCTCAAGCCGACTTCGAGTTTGCGCGTGACTTCGTAGAAGTCTGTTTGCTCGGGTGTTTCGAAAATGTGCAAGAAGAACACGCCGAGTGCGGCGGGCTTCATGTACAAAAAGAACGATTGCAAATGCGGTGCAAATTCATCGTTGCTTGTGAGCGAAACGACGTCGGCGGGGCTGTTTTCAGCGCGTTCGAAGAATTCTTTGAATTTGTTCTGATAATAAACGATGGAATCGTTGATGAGCAGCAAGCGTTCCACGTCACGTGTAATAATGCCTGGAACGTAGTTGCCGGCAGCATCGGTGCGGTTCGCCTGCAGTTGCAAATAACGCCGCCACATGCCAAAGTCAAAACCGCGATTTTCGGTGAGGAAAAGCTCGATGTGGTTTTCCTTCAGAAAATCGTAGGTGTCGCTCGAAAGCGTTCGGCGATTCGTGAGGAGAACGACCTTGAAGTCGGTCTCGGCGAGATGCTTGAGCGCAAAACGGACATAGCCGGGGAGGTCTTCCCCGGTTTGGTAACTGGCATAGAGGGCGACTTTATTGCATGCGTCCATCAGCTATCTTCCTCTGCGGCCTCCGCGGCTGCTGCGTCCGCGACCTTTTTCGCTAGATCTGCGGCCACGTCTTGCTTCGCGCGGTTCGCTGGCTACATGGAATCCTTCTCCGAAATCACGGGAATCGCGACCTCCGCGCTTTTCAGAACCGTGTTTTCCGCGCTTGTCGAAACGGCGATCTTCACGGCTATCGCGAGAGTCTCGGAAATCGTCGCGGCCCTTGCGGAGTCCCTTATGACCGCGGGCATCGCGACCGGTGCGTTCAAAGATTGGACCGTCAAAATCCTGACGCCCACGGCGACCGCCAGAAATGTATTCCGGTTCGTCGAATTCGTCATCGTCATCTGGCTGGCTCACATAGCCGAGTGCTTCGGCGGCTGCGGCGCGGTCTGCGCGTTCATTGAAATTGCGAATGTCGCGTTCGGTATCTTCGCGGCTGCGGCGTTTCTTCGGTTCAGGGCTCAGCTTTTCTGTGATGCTGAAGTCTGCCTGGCCGCGCAACGGGTCCACGCGCAACAACTGCACCATCACCTTGTCGCCACGGCGGAAGGTGCGACCGCTACGCTTTCCGTAAGCAAGGCCTTGGTCCGGATTGAATACGTAGAAGTCGTCGCCCGTGATATCGCGGTAACGCACAAGACCTTCTGCAATCGGATCGTCGATGGAAACGTAAATGCCCCATTCTTCGATGCCCGTTACATTTGCTTCGAAGCTATCGCCAATGCGGCTCTTCAAAATCCAGCAGCTGCACACCTTGATGGCGATGCGTTCTACCTTCATGTTCTTGATTTCGTTTGCCGAAATCAAGTCGCAAACTTCAATCACGCTGTTCACGCGTTCGGCATCGATTTCCTTGCCCTTGCGCGCCAGTTCACGATGGCACCAAAGGTCTGCGTAACGGCGGATCGGCGAGGTGAAGTGGCTGTAATCTTGCCAGTTCAAGGCGAAGTGCCCAAAGCTGTTGCTATCGTAATGAGCCTTCTGCATACTGCGCAAAATGCGGTTCGTGAGCGTTTCGTCACCCTGGGCGCGCTTCACCAAATGTTCGTACAGCTTGAATGCTGTCGGGTTCAAGTTCGTATCGCCGCTGCGCGGCTTGCCTAAATCACGCAACATCACCGGAGCATCCTTGAACAGATCCGGGTACATGTAGTACAGTTCCATGATGTCCTTGGTGTCCGGCGCTTCATGGATACGGTAAATGCCTTGCAGCTTGCGCTGCTTGAGTTCCTTGGCGCAGCAGTTGTTTGCAATAAGCATGCATTCTTCGACCCAGGAATTCGATTCATCGTGTTCGCGCGGTACAATTTTGACCGGTTCGCCATTCTCGTCGAACTTGCAGCCATATTCCGTTGTCTGGAATTCGAGCAAACCTTCCTTGGTGCGGTTCTGCTTGAGGAGCGCTGTGACTTCGGCAAGAGCCTTGATGGAGTCGTCGCCAGCTTCCATCATCTGCACGGCCTGCTGGTACGTGATTCCCTTCGTAATTTTTACGACACTGCGGTGGAAATCCCAAGAGAGCACATTGGCGTGCTTGTCCAGTTCCATCATGCAAGTGAATGCGCAACGGTCCACGCCTTCGTGCAAACTGCAAACACCGCTGGAAAGCTTTTCCGGGAGCATCGGCACTGCCGTCCACGGCAAATATTGCGTATAACTTCTTTCGAGCGCTTCTTCGTCGAGGTCAGATCCTTCGGGCACATAGTAGCTCACGTCGGCAATATGCACGCCGAGCTTGTAGCCGCCATTTGCTGTGCGTTCCACGCTAATGGCATCGTCGTGGTCCATGGCGCCTTCGGGGTCGATGCAAAGAATGTCGAGATTGCGGTAATCGACGCGACCCTTGAAATCCTTTTCGGTCGGATCCGAAATAGATGCTACGTATTTTTCAATAGCTGGGCTGAAACCTTTGGGAAGATTGCTTTCTTCCATAAACTGCTTTTTAACTTCATCCCAACTTACGTTGTTCAACTCAGCGGAACGGTCCACCTTCGCCAAATAGCTATGCTTGAGCTTCGGATGCGGATAAAGCGTAAAGCTAATCGTCTCGCCTTCCTTGCCCGGAGCCTGCCTGCGGTGGCACATTTCATAGACTTTGCCCGTATCGAGTTCGGTTACTTCCCAGTCTTCGTCACCGGTCTGGTGCAGAATGCCGCGCTTCACGCGTGTGCCGGAATCCTTTTCGGTCTGACGGCGGCTGCGAGCGCCCGGACGGCGGTTGTCTTCGACGCCCTGTTCCGCAAGTTTCTTGCGGCGCTTTTCACGCTTGTCTTCGAGCGGTTCACCATCGCCCAATTGATATTCCTTGTGCGCAGAACGCTTTAAAACACCACGCTCAATCATGTCGGCGAGGAGCTGCTTAAAAGCCATTTTCTGTTTTTTCGGGAGGCCGAGAGCGCTACGGAGCTGGCTCCCTACCATGGGTTCGTCACGAAGGATTGCAATAATTTGTTCTTCGCTCGGTAATTCTTTAGCCATAATTAAACCTCCTTGTTTTCAGTTGCCGCGCTTTCTGTTGCATTTTCTGCAGCTTTGGCGGCGGCAAGTTCCGCCTGCTTGTACGGCATGACGGATTCAATCAAATCGTGTGTTTCGTCGCGGAGTTCTGCCATCGGTTTTTCAGCGTAATCTTCGTAACGGATAAGCGGATGAATAATCATCTTCACTTCGCCAGAATAGACCGCCCACTTGACCTTCGGGAGGATCTTTCCAGTGTTAATAAATGTAACAGGTAAAATGGAAAAATGCTGTTCTTTTGCCAAGCGGAAAATTCCATTTTGGAACTTGAACATGTGCCCGTCTTCGCTGCGGTGGCCTTCGGGGAATACGGCAATGTTGTAGTTTTGTTCGAAACGTTTTTTGAGGTGCTTACCAAGACCTGCGTTCATGCGAGGATTCTTGTGGATTGGGATACTTCCGGTGCGGTCCAAAACCCAGCCAAATACAGGAGCTTTCCAGAGACTTGCCTTTGCCATGAATGCCGCCGGCGTAATGGAATGCCAAATAACGTTGATGTCCAAAAAGCTCTGGTGGTTTGCGACAATGACATAGCCCTTTTCGTTCGGGATGTTTTCGGCCCCTTCAACGGAAACCTTGATTCCGAAAATCTTGAAAATGATATTCCTGAAGGCAAAAGTGCAAACTTTGGTGCAATCTTCCCAATGGCCGCGGAGACCGCAGTAAAGGGTGTACGGGATACCCGCGATGAGCATAATGCCAAAGACAACGACATAGTAAAGTAAAGCAAGAATAGCGCGCATGGTCTCTTTCTTTTTGATGTGAATTTTTGACCTACCCAATATAAATAGGTCCCCATGGGCTTAATGTATATTTTTTGCGCCGATTGAAACAGTTGTTTTTATTACATGCGTGTAAATATGCGCTTGTCATTACCGATTTAATTGAGAATCTCCTATTTCCTTGAGAAAAAACTATATTCCTCAACGTAAAACATGGAGTTTTAAATTATGGAAATTAAATGGCTTAATCCCGATGCTAAGTTTGACCGTCTTGTTTTGGCGGGTGATATCGGTGGTACGAATACGAATCTTGGTCTTGTTGGCTACAAAGATGGCAAGTTTACGCTCATTCTCGAAACCGTTTGCCCGAGCCAGTGCATTGAAGGGCTCGATACCCCGATCCGCGAAACGCTCAAGGCTGCTATCGAAAACCGCGCCGATTTGAAGCCGTCCCACATCTGCATCAGTGCAGCAGGCCCCGTTGCTAACAACAAGTGCGTCATGACGAACCTCCCGTGGTGCGTTGACGGCGATGCCATCACCAATGCAACCGGTATCCCGACGCTCGTGATTAACGACTTTATGGCCATTAGCTATGGCATCCCGACTCTGGATGTCGATGACCCGAATCAGATTCTCAAGTTCAAGCATACCGACGGAAGTGAACCGAAGCCGCAGGCTACAACGAAGGCCGTGATTGGCCCAGGTACCGGCATGGGCGTTGGCTTCCTCGCATTTGACGGCGAAAAGTACATCCCGGCTTGCTCCGAAGGTGGCCATTCTACGTTCGCCCCGTTCGACAAGGAATCCCAGGACTTCCGCGACTACATGGAAAAGCGCATCGGCACCGTGCCGGGCGTCGAACCGCTCGTCTCTGGCATGGGCCTTGCTCACCTCTATGAATGGTGGCGCGACACCAAGGGCGTTCCGCAGAATGAAGCCTTCAAGAAAATTGAAGAAACCGATTGGCATGACCGCCCGAAGTACATCAGCCGCGCAAGCGACACCGATCCGGTCGCTGCCGAAATGATGCGCATGTTCGTGAAGATGCTTGCCCGCTTCGCCAGCGACGCCTGCACGTTGTTCCTCCCGCTGGGTGGTTTCTACCTCGCCGGTGGTACGGTGCAGAAAGACCTCCGCTGGCTTGAACGCGATAACTTGTTCATGACCTGGTTCGAAAAGAACTACAATCCGAACATCCGCCCGCTCTTGAACAAGATCCCGGTGTACCTCATCAAGGATTACAGCATTAGTTTGTACGGTGCTGCTAATGCAAGTTTGAATTTGCAGAAGTAAAAGCTGCTGGAACCGCGGCGGAGGCGAATGTAAATGCGAATGCGCCGAAGTCGATTGGTCTAGAGCTTTGTTAATCCCGGCTGCAAAGGCTGGGATTTTTTTTGTTCGTGAGGGAGATTTCTTTTTCAGCGCAACGGCCTTGGCCTATTACACGAACTCGATTACGAGCTGCTTGCCGAGGGCATGCGCCAGTTTGTAGAGCGTCTCGATGGATGGCGAGCCTTTTGGAGTCTCAAAACGTTGGTAAGCCTGCGGGGTGATGTTTGCGCGACGCGCCACCTCGCTTTTCTTTTGGCCCCTGCGGGCTTCGAATAGTTTATACGCAATTTCAATCCGCGGGGAAAGTTCGACCGGGTAGAGGCCCTTGTCGGTGTCGGGCATTGTCTTAGGGAGAATCATCGTATTGCCAAGATCCAGGTCGCATTCCATCGCACCGTCCAGCGCGTCCTTCGCCTGCCTGAGAGCCTCCTCCTGCGTGTCGCCGAATGCGTTCACGTTGGGCAGGTCGGGGAACGAAACTACGAAGCCCATGTCCTTGTCTTTCTCTATTTTCGCTGCGTAATTCATGGATGCCTCTACTGGTCAAATTGTTTCAAGATGCGCTTGAGATAGACGCCTTCTATCTCGTGCTTGTTTCGTTGTATGGGAACGGGTCGCTTGCCTTGCTTCACGAATATGTGGTGATCGCCGCTGATTCGCCCTAATTCCCAGCCTCTTTTTTTTGCGTAGTCACAGATTTCTTTAAACTTCATTGTTTAAATTACAATATATTTGTTTATTTGTCAATATATAGATTTATAAAATAGAGCGCAAAAGCTCTATTTTCACCCTTTTTTCACCAATATTTGGATGTCGAGCAGCTTTTCCCAGTCTGCTTTGGTGCGCTTTTCGCGGGGGATGCTCCAGAAGTTATTCCAGATTTCGTTGTTGAGAGAATCGATTTCGGCGGCTTGGGCGTCGGTGACGGTGCCATTGGCGGTGCTGTACATTTTGTGCTCCTTTCTGCGTACAAGCTTTATAAACGCAGATGTTTTAAACGACTATTTAAAACTACACTTTTGTGCACTATTCGTCAAGAGGTAAGATTGACTTTTTTTCAAATGCGTCGAAAGTCAATATTTTTTTCACGATGACACTTTACTGACAGCATAAAAAATTATATTCATGAAGAGCATTTTATATACACAAGCGATATTGTTTTTATGCCTATAACAAATGTTGCGAGAGTTTCTGTTTGGAATGAAGCCAAAGGTTTTGGCTTTGCTGAGGCTAATGGGAAAAAATATTTTGTTCACCGAAGTGCTTTAGGTCCAATTTCGCGTAACCCTAAAGTCGGCGATACAATTGTTGTGACGAAATTTGAAGAAACACCGAAAGGTCCTCGTATAACATCAGGTGTGCTGGAAGGGGTTCCGTTAAAGCAGTTTCATGAAAAGCGGACTGCGTACGTGCCAGGCTATTATCGCAAGCGTAAGCTGAAGTTTGCTTTAGCAATTTTCTTAATTGCGATTCCGGCAATGTTGTTTACATATTGCCAGGAACATTCATTCGGTCAAAAAACATCTCAATCTGCAATTGTTCCTACCCCTAAAAATGTAAATCGTGGAACCGAATCCAGATTCCATTGCGATGGACGTACACATTGCAGCCAAATGAATAGTTATGAAGAAGCATTATTCTTTTTAAGAAATTGCCCTGGAGTTCAAATGGATGGCGACGGTGACGGCAAACCCTGTGAACGCCAGTTTGGAAAGTAGAGATTTTATGCCTAATCTTTTTACGGAAGCGACGCGCGTTCAGCTGACTGCGATTCAGCATTTGGCTCGCATCGGCTATACGTATTTGGGAAAAATTTCGGAGTCTGGCGCAACGCCGGCAATTCCATACGACCCAGAGACGAACATTCTTGTAGATATTTTTGCGGAGCAGTTCAAGAAGCTGAATCCGGCAGCGACTGTTTCTGCGCAGAGCGTGCTTTCGGACATTCAGAAGGAACTGGATGACGACGATTTGGGCCAGCAGTTCTACAGGCGCCTTACCAGCTATTCTCCACTTCGCCTAGTTGATTTTGAACATCCGGAAAACAACACGTACCATTGCACGGCGGAATTCACTTGCAAGAATGGCGATGAAAGTTTCCGCCCCGACATTACGTTGTTCGTCAACGGGCTTCCGCTCGTGTTTATCGAGGTCAAGAAGCCGAACAACGTAGGCGGCATGGTGGCCGAAAGCAAGCGGATGAACGACGAACGCTTCCCGAAGAAAAAGTTCCGCCGCTTTATCAACATCACGCAGTTGATGATTTTCTCCAACAACATGGAATACGATGCCAAGGGCGGTGTTGTCCCGATTGAAGGCGTATTCTATTGCACAACTGCGAAAAACGAAGCGCGTTTCAACTGCTTCAGGGAAGAGAACCCCAAGCGTGCGGCAATCGCGCCGTTCCACGCCAATTATCCTTATCTACCAATTCCTGCGGATCTCGAAAAGAGAGTCCTGATGGATTTCAATGTTCCGGTCTTGAAAGAGAATCCGGAATACAAGACGAATCTCGATATCAACACGCCCACGAACCGCGTGCTTACTTCTATGGTGAGCCCGGAGCGTTTGCTCTTTTTGCTCAAGTACGGCATCGCTTACTTGCATGTCGAAAAAGAGAAGGATGGCCAAATCGAGAGCCGCCATGAAAAGCACATCATGCGTTACCAGCAATTTTTTGCGGCCATGATTATCCGTGAAAAACTGGCAGCGGGTGCGACATCCGGCATTGTGTGGCATACGCAGGGTTCGGGCAAGACGGCACTTTCGTACCACTTGAGCAAAGTCCTCAAGGATTATTACGCCAAGCAGAACAAAGTCGCGAAATTCTACTTTATTGTGGACCGCCTGGATTTGCTGGAGCAGGCAACCGAAGAATTGAGCAACCGCGGCCTCAAGGTGACAACGGCAAATTCCCGCACGGAACTCATGGAACAGTTCCGCACACAGCAGGCCTTGCAGGGCAACGCCGGTGTCGATGAAATTACCGTGGTGAACATCCAGAAGTTTGAAAATGACACCGAGAAAGTGGAAATCCCGAATTACGCCACGAATTTGCAACGCGTGTTCATTATGGACGAAGCGCATCGCGGCTACAAACCGGGCGGATGTTTCCTTTCGAACCTTTTCAATGCCGACAAGAACGCCATCAAGATTGCACTTACCGGCACACCGCTCATCGGGAGCGAAAAGGCGAGCTGCAAGGTCTTTGGCGATTACTTCCACACGTATTATTACGACCGTTCCATTCAAGACGGCTATACGCTAAAGATTATCCGCGAAGATATCGAAACCAGTTACCGCAAAAAACTAAACGATGCTTACGAAAGCGTGCAGAAACTGGTGGAGAAGGGTTCTGTCTCAAAGGACATGATTATTCGGCACCCCACATACGTGAAGGCGTTGCTCCGCTACATCATCAATGATTTGGTGAAGTTCCGTGCCATGCAGGGCGACAACGACCTTGGCGGCATGATTATTGCTGAATCTTCGGAACAGGCTCGAAACTTGTACAAGTTCTTCAACGAGATTCAGGACGAACTCAATCAAAACCGCATCCAGAAAATCAACTTGAAAGCGGGATTGATTCTCTTCGATAGCGACGACAAGGAAACCCGCAAGCAGATTATCAGCGACTTCAAGAAGAACTACACGATTGATATTCTGATTGTTTACAACATGTTGCTGACGGGCTTTGATGCACCGCGTCTTAAGCGTTTGTATTTCGGTCGCAAAATCGAAGATCATAATTTGTTGCAGGCAATTACACGCGTAAACCGCCCGTACAAGAATATGAAACGCGGGTTCCTGATTGACTTTGCCGACATCAAGAAGAATTTTGACGAGACCAATGCCGCATATTTGCAGGAACTGAACCGCTATAATGATGCCGATACTGACCCAGACGATAACTTGCCCGACATGTACAATCAAGTCATGGAAGACAAGGATGCCCTTATCAACCACATGAAGGTGGCACGTCAGGCTCTGTTCTGTTATACCACCGACAACGCGGAAGTTTTCTCTACAGAGATTTCTAGCCTTGAAGACAAGAAGGTTTTGATTGAACTCCGCAAGGCCTTGGAACTCGCCAAGGATGCCATGAACCTTGTTCGTACTTTCGGTGACGATGCCCTTAAAAAGGATTTTGAAAAGCTGAACATCGAAAAGTTGCCGCTCATGCTTTCGGAAGTGAACCACCGCATTGCGATGATTAACCAGAAAGAGGCTTGGACCAACAGCGAAGCGACTCAGTTTGCCGTGAACGAAGCCATGATGAACATCGAGTTCAACTTTAGCTGCATTGGCACAGAAGAACTGAAAATCATCGACAACGGCACGGAACTGCGTGAAAAATACAAGCGCGCACTCCGCGGATTTCTGGATAACTTCGACCACGAAGACCCTGTGTTTGTTGAATTGGAACAGGAGTTCAAGCGCATCTTTGACAAGCACGGCTTTACCCCGGAAAACCTTGCCGTTTATAACGAGCAGAACCAGGCGATGAATGACATTCTCAAACGCCTAGAAGAACTCCGCAAGGCAAATGAAGCCCTTTTGCGTAAGTATAACGGTGACACGAAATTTGCCTACGTTCATAAGCGTATTCGCGAAGAGAACAAGGCCCGCGAACCCAAGCACCAGGCACCGATTATCTCGAAGTTCGACGAAGAAATCGTGCAGGCTCTCTTGACTATCAAGGGTACGATTGACGCAAAAGTTTTTGACCGCAACGACATCCTCAAACAGGACGCCTACTTTGGCAAGACCGTGATGAAAGAAATTGCAGACGGGCTTGCGCATTTTCCGCAAATCAAGCCCGAAATGCCCGATTACCTGTTTATCCAGCAGCGCATCGCCAAGCAGTACATAAACCAGTATAACGCCTACTACGGAAATTAAATGAACATCAAAGACAAGACCATTGCCCTTATTGACTCTCTCAAGGCCACTTGCCAGACATACGGCATGGGCAATGACGGCAACGAATACAAGATTATCACCCAGGTGTTTCTGTACAAGTTTATGGCCGACAAGTTCGGCTTTGAACTCAAGAAAATCAACGACCCTTGCCTGAAAGCCCTCAAAAAATCCGACAAGTGGGAAGAGGAATACGCGAAACTCAGCAAGGCCGACCGCGAAAAGGTGAGCCTGTTCTTGCCGCCCGAAGTCCCGGTGTTCAAGCCCGACTACCTGATTGCAAACCTCTGGAACAAGCAGGCCAAGGGCGATTTCGACGTCATCTTTGACGAG